>CABRGI010000102.1 GCA_902470455.1 uncultured Parvimonas sp. | reverse complement strand
TTAGGACATAATATTGAACTTATAAGATTTAATGAGATTGAACTTTTTAAATTTATCAAAAAAAGATTTGTTTTAAAAAATATTGAAGTTAAAGATAATGTATTGAAGTATATTATTGATAGAATTGGGTATTTAGATTGTAGTCGAGAAAAAAATCTATATGATGTAGAAAATGAAGTGAATAAACTACTTAATTCATTTTCCAGAAATTTTTTAGAATTTAAAGATGTTGATGAAATTTTGGTTGATAAATTTGAAAATAGTATTTTTAAATTACTTGATATGATTTCTAAAAAAGATTATAAAAATTCTATTAAGATTTTAGTTGAACTTAAAAAATCGGGAGAGGACCCTTTTTCTACATTTTATATGATTGTCAGATATATAAGAAATCTTTTAGGAGTAAAAGTTTTGAAACTAAAACAAAAACATATAGACTATATTTCAAGGGAGTTAAAGATTTCAAACTATGAATGTAAAAAATTGTATTCCGTTTGTGATAATTTTTCAGTAGAAACTCTTTGTAATTATATTGATTTAGCATACTCTGTAGAATCAGATATAAAGACAAAGAATAGAGATATAGATTTATTATTGGAGATTTTAATTTCAAAAATGTCGTTAGGAGGCGATTTAGTTGAGTAAAAAGGTTAATATTTTTGTTGACGGAATGACTTGTCAAGCTTGTTCAATGAAGGTTGAAAAAGGACTTGAAAAACTTAAGATTGTAGAGGATGTCTCTGTAAATCTTATGAGTAAAACAGTTACAGTTTCCGTTGTGGATGGTGCAAAAGTTGAAGGGCTTATAGGGGTTATAAAAAGACTTGGATATAAGCCGAAGAGAGATGAATTAATAATTGAAAAGAGCAGTCTTAAAACTGAAGAAATTGAAAAAATCATTTCAGAGCTAAAAGAAAAAGATACAGTTTTAGTAAAAGATGAAGAAGATGTTCTAAAACTAAAATACTTAAAAGATGTTGTTTCTCTAGATGAAATAAATTCAATTTTAGAGAAATATAAAATTTCGGTTAAAAAAGAAAAAAAAGAAAGACAAAATATATATGAAGATGAAATTAAGGACTTAAAAAAAGACTTAATTATTTCTATAGTATTTAGTGTGCCACTTATGGTTTCAATGTTTTTCCATATGTTTAATATGCACAAGTTTATGTTAAATGGATATATTCAATGGGCTTTTGCCAGTGTTGTTCAATTTTATGTAGGGAAAAGATACTATATAAATGCTTATAGAAATTTGGTAAATAAAAGTACAAATATGGATGTTTTAATAGCTTTCGGTACTTCAATGGCTTATTTTTATTCAATATATAAAGTTCTAATTGGAAGTGTAGATGTTTATTTTGACAGCTCTGCAATGATTATAACTCTAATTTTATTAGGTAAATTTTTTGAAGCAAATGCAAAATCAAATACTTTCGGTGCAATTATGAAATTAATGGACTTAAAAGCTGACTATGCAATTGTAATTGAAGGAGATAGAGAAGTCAAAAAGAATATTGAAGATGTAAAAATTGGAGATATTGTTTTAGTTAAACCTTATGAAAAAATTCCGGTTGATGGAGTTATTGTTTCGGGTAATAGTTCTGTAAATCAAGCTATGATTACCGGGGAATCCGTTCCAGTTGAAAAAAACATTGGTGATACAGTCATTGGTGCAACTAATAATATAGAGGGAATTTTAAAAATTGGAGTACAGAGTACAGCAGAAAATTCTGTATTATCTAAAATACTTGATTTAGTTCAAAATGCTCAGACAAAAAAAGCTCCTGTTCAAAGACTTGCAGATAAAATTTCAAGTTATTTTGTACCGGGTGTAATTTTGTCATCTTTAGCTACTTTAGTAATTACTTATATTGTTACAAAAGATTTTACAACAAGCTTATTAAATAGCTGTGCAGTAATGGTTATAGCTTGTCCTTGTTCACTTGGTTTGGCAACTCCAACAGCTATTATGTCAGGAACAGGAGTCGCTGCACAAAACGGAATTTTGATAAAGAGTGGAGAAGTTTTAGAAAAAATTCATAAAATGGATAGTATTATTTTTGATAAGACAGGGACACTAACAACTGGAAAGTTAAAAGTTATTGAAATAAAAAATAATACTGATTTATCAGAAGAAGATTTTTTAAGTATAATTTATTCTTTAGAAAAAAATACTGACCATCCTATTGCTAAATCTATCGTAAACTTCTGTAAAGAAAAAAATGTAAAAGAATTGGATATTTCAGACTTGAAAGTAATTGCAGGAATGGGAATTCAAGCTAATTACGATGGTAAAGAAATTTTGATTGGAAAGAAAAAGTATATTGAAGAAAAACTTGGAAAATTAGAACTAAATATAGAAAATGAATTATTGACAATCTTTATTTCTATAGGAAATGACTTTGCAGGTTTTGTAGTTTTAGAGGATGAAATTTCAAAAAATGCTTTTGAAATAATTAAGAAATTAAAAGAAAAAAATATTGATGTTTATATGATAACTGGAGATAGTGAAGTTGTAGCCAGAAAAGTTGCAAATAAACTTGGTATTGAAAATGTACTTTATGAAGTTATGCCGGATGAAAAATCTCAAAAAGTTTTAGAATTGCAAAAACAGGGAAAGATTGTTGCAATGGTAGGGGATGGAATAAATGACGCTCCTGCTCTAGCAAGTGCAGATATAAGTTTTGCTATGGGAACCGGTACAGATATTGCAATGGAAACATCAGATATTACTTTGATGAATGGTAATTTAAACACACTTTTAAATTCTATAAATATAAGTGAACAAACACTAAAAATAATAAAGCAAAATCTATTTTGGGCATTTTTCTATAATATAATTGCAATTCCATTTGCAGCATTCGGATACTTAAATCCAATGCTTGCAGGATTTACAATGAGTTTTAGTTCAGTAAGTGTAGTTTTGAACAGTTTAAGATTAAAAAGATATAAATTTTAGCAAAAATGGTATGCCTTTTATGGCATACCATTTTTAAATTCTTAATTATTTTTTATTGTATTTTTTTACAAAATTGTAAAGTGTTTTTACAGGAATACCACTTGCTCCTTCAGGATTTATTCCCCAAGCTGAACTTGAGAATGAAGGACCTGCAATATCTAAATGAACCCAAGGAGTATTTTCAACGAAATGTTCTAAGAAAACTCCGGCAGTAATTGCACCACCTGTTCCCGGTCCGGTTGCATTTAGTAATTCTCCAACTTTTCCTTTTACGCTTTCTTTATGTTCTTCATAAACAGGGAATCTCCATAAATATTCACCCATAAAGTCTGCTGATTCTTTAATCTTTGCATAAACTTCATCATTATTACTTACAGCTCCGATAACTCTTGAACCTAAAGCTTGAATACAAGCACCTGTTAAAGTAGCAACATCAACTATGCATTCAGGATTTAATTTTGAAGCTCCATAGTAAATAGCATCAGCTAAAGTCAATCTTCCTTCGGCATCAGTATTAACTACTTCAATAGTTGAACCCTTCATTGAAGAAATTATATCTCCATTTCTATAAGCATGTCCATTAATCATATTTTCACAAGATGCAACAAGGGCTATTACATTTCTTTGAACATTCATTTTTCCTACTGCATACATTGTTGAAATAACGGAAGCACTTCCACCCATATCAGTTTTCATAGTAACCATTCCTGTAGCAGGTTTGATTGCATATCCACCTGAATCATAAGTTAAACCTTTACCAACTAAAACAATAGGTTTTTCATCTTTGTTTGGTAAATGTTTCATAATTATAAATTTAGGTGGCAAGTCACTACCTTGTGCAACTGCTAGAAAAGCATCCATTTTCAAAGATTCTATTTGTTTCTTTTCTAAAACTTCAACTTCTACTCCAACTTTTTCAAGTTCTTCTTTAGCAAATTTTGCCAAAGTTTCCGGATATATATCATTTGCAGGTCTATTCACAAGATCTCTACACATAAATACTGCTTCCATTATCGCTTCAATTTCTTTAATTCCATTTTCTACAATTTCTTTTTTGTCTTCTAAAACATCAAAGAATACTTCACATTCGAATTTATCTTTCTTTTCTTTTAAGAAATTATCAAAAGTATAAGTAACATTTAAAATACCTTCAATTATTGCTTGAGCAGTTAATTTATAACAAATACCTTCAAATTTTTTGATTTCTATATTACAAGATTTTACATTATTAGCTTTTAAAGTTTTTCCAAGAGAAAGGAAAGATCTTCTTATATTTTCTAAAGAATTTTCTTCTTCTTTTCCTAATCCCAATAGAATGACATTTTCAGTGTTTGGACCAAGATTAGAAAAAACTTCGCCTCTTTTTCCGTTAAAAAGTTTGTTTTCTTTGACATAGTTTTTTAATTCTTCACTTATTCCGCAAATATCGTTTCCTTCAAAGAATGAAAGAATTTTAACTATTCCGGAATTACCAATTTTAAATTCCATAAATTACCTCCAAAAATATATTA
>CABRGI010000101.1 GCA_902470455.1 uncultured Parvimonas sp. | reverse complement strand
GGTTTGACAATGAATATTTTGGTTATAGTTTACAGCTTAAAGAGTTTCTTAATAGAGATGTGAAAGACTATATTAAGACTAATCATGATAATTTAAAATATTTAGAAGAATTTATTTTTAGCAAATTTCCAACAGAAAAAGATTTGATTAGAGAGAAATTTTTACTTGAAAAAAATAAAAATATTGATATAAATTCATTTGAGCTAATTACAAATGCTATAAGTAAAGGTATAACTATAGCTATAGCATTTATAATAAAATCAGGATTATTATCTATAATTATTATTTCATCATTTATTTCTGCCGTTTTTGCAACTATAAGATTAATTTTGACATCTATAGCTGTTAAAATTTCTCTATTCATAGGAAAAAACAATATTACAAAAGCAGAAGATTTAAAAACATATTTTAAGGTAGGATTTTTAGTTTTTTTAATTATGATTTTAATATTGGCTTTGGATAATTTAAATCTTATTATTAAAAATTTTATAAAAAATAAAAAGAATAGAAAATACAAAGAAAACTATCTAAAGCTAATAAGATATATATGTGATAATTATGATTGTTTAAAAAATAGAGGTGAATAGTTTGAAAGCTGTACTTTTTGATATGGATGGAGTCATTATAGACTCGGAAATGTTTTATATGAAGGGAACTTATGACTGGATTTCCAAAAGAGGTTTTAAAGGAAAACTAGAAGATACTTTTAGACTTATCGGTACGAATATGGAAGGAACATATAATTTGCTTTATGAGATGCTTAATAAAAAATATACAATTTCTGAGATAGAAGAAGAAAATAAAAAGTATTTTTTAGAACATCCTATTGATTATAAAGCAATTTTAAAGCCATATGTAAAAGAGATTTTAGTATTTTTAAAAAAACATAAAATAAAAATTGCTGTTTGCTCATCAAGTCCTAAAAAAACAATTGAAAAAGCATTAAAAGAATGTGAAATTTTAGAATACTTTGACTTTATAGTAAGTTCAGATGAAGTTAAAAAAAGCAAACCAAATCCAGATGTTTATCTAAAAGCCTGTGAAGTTTTAAAAGTTTCAAATGAAGATGCATTTGTAATAGAGGATTCAACGAGGGGAATAGAAGCGGGGAAAAATGCAAATATAAAAGTAATAGCAATAAAAGATAAATTTTTCGGACAAGATCAAACCGAAGCAGATTATATCTTTGAAAACTTAGGAGAAGTTTTGGAATTAAGAAAATTATAATAAGAATTCCTTATGAATAATAAATATCCATTAAAAAAATCTATTTTACATTATATTTTCTTTGTTGTAAAATAGATGTAGTTATTTATTTAGGAGGATATTATGAAAAAATATTTAAAAAAATTAACAGTTCTTTTAGCAGTTTGTGTTTTATTTACTGCTTGTTCAGGACAAAAACAAAATACTGAAAAGAAAGATGATGGAAAGAAGACTGAAACTAAGTCTGATACTGTAAATGCTCAAATCAGTTTTAGCGGTTCTTCAACTTTAGCTCCTGTAATCAATAAGATTGCTACTGATTTTATTGAAAAACATACAACTTGGGATAAGGTTGATTCTTCTTTACCAAAAGAAAATATAACTATTTTTGTATCATCAGGCGGTTCAGGTGCAGGAGTTAAGGCAGTTCTTGATAAAGTAGCAAATTTCGGAATGCTTGCTCGTGATATTAAGGATTCAGAAAAAGAAAAGATTAAGGATTTAGAATCTTTTACTCTAGGTCTTGATGCTCTTTGTCTTTGCGTAAATCCTGAAAATAATATTTTAAAAGCTAAAAATGGTAACTTAACAAAAGAAGAAATTATAAAGATTTTCTCCGGAGAATATAAAACTTGGAAACAAGTAGATCCGTCATTACCTGATGAAGAGATTGTAGTTGTAACTCGTGATTTAGGTGGTGGAGCTCATGAAGTTTTCCAAAAGAAAATAATGAAAGATGTTAAGGTTAGAGAAGATGCTATCCAAGCTCCTTCAATGGGTGCATTAGTCTCAAAGATTATTGAAAATAAGAATGCTATTGGATATGCATCATATGGTATAACTAATCAAAATAAAGGAAAGTTAATTCCTATGAAAGTTGATAATGTTGAACCTACTGAAGAAAATATTTTAAATAAAACTTATTATATTTCAAGACCTTTAATCATTATGAAGAGTGGAAAATTAACAGCAACTGAAAAAGTATTTGTAGATTTACTTCAATCAGAAGAAGGAAAGAAAGTTATAAAAAGTATGGGATTCATTCCAAGCAAATAATATAAAGAAAATACTGAGGAATACTTTTTAGTATTCCTCTTTTTTGGAGTTATTATGAAAAATAAATTTTTTAAATATACAGTCTATCTTTTTACATTATTTACAATTTTACTTTTACTTACTTTAGTAGTCTTTTTGTATAAACAATCCTTGCCTTATTTTTTAAAAAATAGTTTTTTAAAATTTATTTTTGGAAGAGTTTGGGATGCTACAGAAGTTTCCGGAAATTTCGGAATTTTTAATATTTTATTAGCAAGTGTATTTATTTCTATTTTAGCTTGTATAATTTCACTTCCTATAGCTATTGGAACAGCTTTATTTATTTCTTTTTATACAAAAAAATCTAGAGTTATACTTATATGGCTTATAAATATTTTGGCAGGAATTCCGTCAATAATTTATGGTTTTTTTGGAATGATTATAATTGTAAAAAATATAGAAAAAATATTTAAAGTCTCTGCAGGTGAAAGTATTTTGGCTGGGAGTATTATACTATCAATAATGATTTTACCTTATTTTGTTTCAAACCTTATTGAAACTATTGAACTTATAAAGAAAAAATATCTAAGAGATTCTGATGCTTTGGGAATAAGTAAAGAGTATTTTATTAGAAAAGTAGTTTTAAAGAAATTACATTTTTCAATTTTAACTGGCTTTATGATTTCATTTTCCAGAGCAATAGGGGAAACAATGGCAGTTATGATGGTTATAGGAAATGCACCGATTTTTCCGAAACTATTGTCAAAGGCACAGACGATTCCTTCACTTATTGCACTTGAAATAGGGATGAGTGAAGTCTATAGTGAACATTATTATGCACTTTTTGCAAGTGGATTTATACTTTTGATTTTAGTATTAATCATTAATATTTTATTATTTATTATTAACAGAAAGAGTAGAAATTATGATAAGATTTAAGGATAATTTAATTAAACTTTTTGCCTTCGCATCTATTTTTATAGTTATGACTGCAATTTTTTTGATATTTTCTTTTGTGTTTTTTAACGGGATTTCAGGAATAAATATAAAATTTTTAACGGAAAATCCTAAAGGAATGCCACTTGGAGTAGATGGTGGAATAAGAAATGCGATAATAGGATCATTCTTATTGATGGTTTTATCTATGTTTTTTTCAACAGTTTTAGGTATTTGTTTTGCGATTTACAATAAAATTTTTTGCAAATCAAAAATTATTAAAATGCTTTTGAGTTTTCTTATTCAATGTATTTCATCAATTCCTTCAATTATAATTGGACTTTTTGTCTATGGATTTTTTATAGTAACTTTAAATATTCCAAAAAGTTTATTTACAGCAAGTATAGCTCTTTCACTAATGGTTTTTCCTTTTGTGGAGTTAAATGTTGAAAAATTAATCGAGGAATTTGATAGACAAAGCATAAGAGACAGTTATGCTTTGGGAATTGATAAAATTTATATGTGTAGGAAGTTAATTTTACCTACCATTTCCAATAAAATAGTTTCAATTTCAATTTTAGCAGGAAGTTATGCCGTAGGGGCAACTGCACCTTTACTTTTGACTGGAGTTGTATTTATGGCGAAACCAAGCGGATTATTTAATCCTATTATGGCTTTACCATTCCATTTGCATATGTTACTTAGTCAATCAGTCGCAACTGAAAAGGCATATGCTACGGCAATGGTTTTAATTGGACTTTTAATAATATTAAATTTATTATCTGAAATAATAATGAGAAATATCGGAGGTAAAATAGTTGAATATATTAGAAATAAAAAATCTTAGTATCTTCTACGAAGAAAAAAGCATTTTAGAAGATGTCAATTTAGATATAAAGGAAAATGAAATAATCTGTATAATGGGAAGCTCGGGCTCAGGAAAATCTACTTTACTTTCTTGTTTAAACGGATTTTTAATAGAAAATGGTGGAAATTATACGGGAGATGTATTTTTTAGAGGAGAAAATATTAAAAACATCAAATCAATTGAATTAAAAAGAAAAATTTCTACACTTTTTCAAGACTCTAAACCTTTTGACTTTTCAATAGAAAAAAATATTACCTATGCAATGGAATTTTATGAGGGAAAAATCAAAAACAAAAAGGAAAAAGTAAAAAATTTATTGGAAAGTGTAAATTTATATGATGAGGTAAAAGACAATTTAAGCCTTTCTCCTTCAAAATTATCAGGGGGACAAAGACAAAGACTTTGTATTGCTAGGATGCTTACAACTTGCCCAGAAGTTTTGATTTTTGATGAACCTTGTTCTTCTTTGGATGAAAATAATTCCATAATAATTGAATCTCTTATAAAAGAACTTTCAAAAAA
>CABRGI010000100.1 GCA_902470455.1 uncultured Parvimonas sp. | reverse complement strand
CTTTAAGTTATTTTACCATAATTTTAATTAAAAGACAAAATTCACATAGTTTTTTTTAATTTTTCTTTATAAATATTTTAAAAAAACTATTGACTTTTTTAATTAGAAGTGATATACTTTTACCAAGTAAAATTTTAGCGCTTAGAATTAAAAATGTTTTACTTTAAAGAATAACATAACCTATATTACTCATTGAATTTTAATGAGTTACTCTCTCCAAATTACGGTGTACCCCCAAATCACCGTAACACTTAAAAGAAAGCTTATAGCTTTCTTTTTTTTATAAATTATTTTTTCAAAAAAAAATTCTGTTAAAAACAGAACTTTTTATAATCTATTTACTTTCCCATAAGTGCAGCGCCTAAAGCACCTGCAAATCTTCCTAACTCATGAGTTTCTACTTTTTTGCCTAATAATTTTTCTAAAAGTTCAACCATATATGGATTGTTAGAAAAACCTCCTGTTAAGAAGTATAAGTCAGCTTCATTTCTGAACTTTCTTGTTTGCCCTACAACTTTATTAGCTATGGAATGAACCACTCCACTTGCAATATCTTCTTTAGCTCTTCCCTGTCCCATAAGAGAAATAATTTCAGATTCTGCAAAAACGGTACAAGTTGAGCTTATTGGTATTGGTGTTCCGATTTTAGATAATTCAAACATTTCATCCAAAGTAACTCCAAGTCTATTACTCATAACTTCCAAGAATTTTCCCGTTCCTGCAGAGCATTTGTCATTCATTATAAAATCACTTACCATACCATTTGAAATATTTATAATTTTTGTATCTTGACCACCTATATCTATAACATCACAATCCCTTTTCAATAAGTAAATAGCACCTTTTGAGTGAGTTGTAATTTCTGTAACAACTCTATCAGCATAAGGAACAGAAACCCTTCCATATCCAGTTGCTACGACATATGAATTATCTACATCAAATCCATTTTCAACTAAATTTTTGTAAATCTCTCCAGAAGTTTCTTTACTATTCCAACCTGATGGCATCAATATTTTATAAAGTATTTCATCTTTATCCTTATCATAAACAACCACTTTTGAGGCTGTTGATCCAATATCTATTCCTATATTCATTATATCATCTCCAAGAATGCTTCAATTCTAGTTGAAACCTGTCCAACATCAGTCATAGAATAATCAGATTCTATATACATATAAGGTTTACCTTTTTTCTCTGTTACAAATTTTTTAACCTTTGTAGATTCAACAGCAAAAGTATGACATGCTTGAAGTACAATTTCTATAACTGCATCAACTTGATATTCATCTATTAGCATATCTAAATCTTTAAATCTTTTTTCATTAGGTGACATAACAGAGCAACTTAAATTTAGATATTTTTGAGCTATTGCCTCAATTGGATTTTCAATAGTTTCATCAATGAGTTCTAACTTTTCACGAACTCCAGAGCAATTTTCATAAACTACAATATCAGCGCCAGCTTCTTCTATTTTAGTCAATATTTTTTCACGAATTCCACCAACAGGACAACCTGTAATTAAAATCCTTGGTCTGTCAATTTTTTTGCCTTTAAGTTCTTTTTCCCACATTTCATAAACTTCTTTAGTCTTTTCAATAATACTTTGATTTTTTTCTTCTCTATTAAAATTAAAGCCAAAAGCATCTTGAGTTCCACTCATTGTTACTCCACTTAAAGGTGATGGGTTTAGTTTTCCCAATTCAAAAAAGTTTTTCAAATTTCTTCTTTCTTGATTTCCCATTTTTATGGCTTCCCATAATTTTTCATCAGTTATTTCAACATTAAAAGTTTCTTCCAACTTTCTTTTTAATTTATAAATTTCATTAGTCCAAAGTTTTAAGGATAACTCATCATGGTTATTTTGAGGTAATTGCATAACATGAACATCTTTAAAATCTCCCATAAGCTCATACATTTTTTTCTTTCCGTCACATGTTGTTTCCCCAATTACAATATCTGAAAAATAAAAATACGGACAAGTATCACTTACAGCAAAACCATAACTTGATTTTATAAGTGGACAAAGATTTTTAGGCAAATCTCTTTCAGCATATTTTATGGAATCTTCTGTTGTGGCACATAAGCTAACTGGAATAAGTCCAGCTGCATAAATCACTTCTTGTGGAGTATATGTACAAAAAATACCTGCAACTTTTTTTCCGGATTCCTTCAATTCTTTCATTTTCAAAAAGCCATTTTTTCTTGTTTCATTAAAATCCTCAAAATTGCTAGGAAGTTTAAAATTATTCTTCTCGCCTTTCATTTTTTCTCCTTTAAATTATTGAAATAATATAAAATCTTACATTTAGATTATATATCATTTACTTTAAAATGTTAAATTCTTTTTTCTTATTAAATAATAATTATTCATAAGAAAAACCTATTATAAGCAAAAAAGACAAGCCCTTAACGAACCCATCTCTTTTGCATATTGGAATATTATATACTTAAACTCAAACTGATTATAACCTACTTCTTAAAATCTTAAGTTGTAAAATTCAATACATCTAAAATATGTTTTCTATGCTCGATAAATTCATCACTATTTCTATTTCTTGGATATTCCATATCTATTTTAATATCTTCCTTTATAACTCCGGGTCTTGGTGCCATAACAATAACCCTTGTACCAAGATAGATTGCTTCATCCACATCATGAGTTACAAGCATAAACATCATATTTTTATTAGTTTTCCACATTTCAATCAATTCATGTTGAATATTCATTCTGGTAAAAGCATCTAATGCTCCCAAAGGTTCATCAAGCAAGAAAACCTCCGGCTCTGTTATCATCGTTCTAATAAGAGCAACTCTTTGAGCCATACCACCTGAAAGTTGATGCGGATAGAAATTTTGAAATTCTTCCATTCCTATCATTTTGATAAATCTATCAACTTTTTCTTTGTTTTCTTTTAATTTTCCTGCCATCTTAAAACTGAATTCAACATTTTGTCTAAGAGTCAGCCAAGGAAATAGGGTATGTTTTTGAAAAACCATTCCTCTATCTACATTAGTTCCGTCAATTATTTTATCATTAAGTTTAAGTTCACCTGTAGTTACAGGAATAAGACCTGAAACTAATCTTAATAAAGTAGATTTCCCACAACCTGACGGACCTACAATGCAGACGAACTCTCCCTCTTCAATAGTCAAATTTATATCATGAAGAACTTCAGTGATACCTTTATTATCAAAATTAGGAAAAATCTTTGTAACATTTTTTAATTCTAATTTTCTCTTCTCCATTATTGTATCACCCCTTCTTGCCATTTAAGAACTTTTTTTCTAATATATCCTAAAGCAAAGTTTACTATAACAAAGATAATACAGATTATAATTATCGCACCATACATATTAGAGAATTTTGCCCAACCTCTTTGCCAAGTTATATACCAACCAAGCCCTGACTCAACACCTATCATTTCTGCTGCTAAAAGCGAAACACAGGCTGTACTCATCCCCATAACTAAGCCTTGAAAAATATGTGGTAAAGCTGATGGGATTGCTATATTTAAGATCAATTGCCTTTCACTCGCGCCTAATGTTCTTGCAGCTTCATAATATGATACATCTATATTCTTAATTCCAGTATAACTTGACATAGTTACTGAAAACCAAACTCCAAGGGCTATAA
Source organism: uncultured Parvimonas sp. (assembly GCA_902470455.1). GTDB lineage: Bacteria > Bacillota > Clostridia > Tissierellales > Peptoniphilaceae > Parvimonas. The sequence goes on along the minus strand of CABRGI010000100.1, from coordinate 969 downwards.
CTATAACCGCTCCTTTGAAAAGTGAACTTGCAAACACCATTATAACCGGTATCCAAGTTATTGACGGAATTGCCCCTAGTAATTTCATAAAAGGAGAAATCCAATAACTCACAATTTTGCTGTAGCCACAAGCAATACCTGTAATTAACCCTACTAAAACTCCCCAAAAATATCCAGTAAATAATAATTTCAATGAATTTTTTATACAATCCAGCAAATATGCTCTATCAGTAACCATAGCATTTAAAATATTATCCACCCAAGGAAAATAAGGTAACAAAAGTGAATTTGTCTTTAAAGTTGCATAATCATATAGAATAAGTAAAATATAAACAAATGTAGCAAGAGGAGCTATATGTCTAATCTTATAATAAACTCTCTTTATAAAAAATGATGAAACACCAAGAATTAAAAATAAAGCGAGTTGTACTCCTAAAAATATTCCATAAACATCCGTTATTCCATTTTCTCCAAAATTAGGAACATAATAATATTCTAACAAAGCAAAGACTATAGCCATTACAGGTAGAAAAATTATAATCCTATCAAAAACTCTATATAGATTACTTTTCGGCTTCTGTTCTATCTCTTTTAACTGTTCCTTAGTCAAATTTTTTAAATCAATACTCATATTTTCTCCAAACTATTTTTTTATCGGTCTCCAAATTGAAGCTAAAGTTTCTTTTGAATTAGACTCTTCCTTAATCAACTTAAACTCTGCATAATCTTTTAATATATCTGTTAAAGAAGTTTCAGTTTGTTTATCAGTAACTTTAAAATTATACGTTTCTAAAAATTTTTGATCTGAATCAACATTTCCTGAGCCCCAATTATTTTGATTTATAACTTGAGCAGCCTCTTTCTTGTTTTCCTCTATCCAATCACTCGCTTCTTTGTGAGCTTTAGTAAGTTTCGCTGCAGTTATAGGATTTTCTTCAACAAATTTTTTATTTAATATAAGAACACAAC
>CABRGI010000099.1 GCA_902470455.1 uncultured Parvimonas sp. | reverse complement strand
TGATGATTGTATTTTCAATTATAATAATTTTTACACCTTTAAATCCTTATATTGTAGAACTATTCCAAAAAAATCCGGAAATTACTACTATAACTAATAAAGCATTAACTATCTATATGTACTCAGTAATAGGATTTGGAATATTTACAGTTGAGCAGGGTGTTTTCATTGGACTTGGAAGAACAAAAATGCCATTATTAACTGGAATAATGAGAGTTTGGTTACTAAGATACGTTTTTATTATTTTTACTGAAAAGTATTTAGGAGTATATTCTATCTTTTGGGGAAATTTATTTTCAAACTGTATGGCAGCATTTATATTTTTCTTTTTTGTTATGAAAGTAAAATGGGAATCTGCTATTAAAGATATATAAAAATCTTGATTTTTTTGTTAAAATTTGATATAGTAATTTATATACTTATGTATAAATTAGGAGGTATTTTATGGAATTTAATAATGAATTAGGTAAAGTTTCTATTAATCCAACAGTGATTAAAACAATCGTAGCTAATGTGTTAAGAGAAAGTTATGGAGTTAGTGGATTGGCTAATGTTTCTCCTAAAGATGGAATTTATCAACTTTTAGGTTGGGATAATTTAGGTAAGGGTGTTAATGTTGTACTTAAAGAAAATAATATTTTTATAGATTTACATATTGTTATTCAATACGGAATAAAAATATCAACAGTTTGTGAAAATATAATAGAAAACGTAAAATATAATGTTGAAAATTTGACAGGATTAACTGTTAAAAAGGTCAATGTCCATGGAATTAAATTAGAAGATAATTAGGAGGAATTTATGATAAATAGTGAACAGTTACAAATGGCATTTGTAAGAGCTCGTAATTATCTTGAATCAAATAAAGAGATAGTTAATAGCTTGAATGTATTCCCGGTTCCTGACGGAGATACAGGTACAAATATGTCTTTGACTATTAAATCAGCAATAAAAAATTTAGAAAATTCAAAAGTTAATACTTGTGCTGATGTAACAAAAGCAATTAGTGATGGAGCATTGATGGGTGCAAGAGGAAATTCGGGTGTTATTTTATCTCAAATTTTAAGAGGCTTTTATTTAGGAAGTAAAGAAAGTGTTAGCCTTGATGTAGAAACAATTAAAGATTGTTTTGTAAATGCATATAAAGTAGCTTATAAATCAGTTATTAAACCTACTGAAGGAACAATTCTTACTGTTATAAGAGAAATGGGAGAATTTGCTGAGGCAAATTATACTAATTATGACGATGAAATTGAATTTTGTAAAGAAATTTTAAAAGAAGGTTTTAGAAGTTTAGAAAAAACTCCTGAAATACTACCTATTTTAAAAGAGGCAGAAGTTGTTGATGCTGGTGGTCGTGGGTTAATGTATCTACTTGAAGGTGCATTAGGAGATGAAATTGTTGAAATTAGAAATAATTATGAATTCAATAAGCCTGCAAGAATTGAACATTTAGCTGCTCAACAAGATGAAGATATAAAATTTGGTTACTGTACAGAATTTATGGTTACTAGTGATTCAGAAGAATATGAAATTTTAAGAGATAAACTTGCAAGTATCGGAGATTCTTTAATTGTTGTTAAAGGTGATAATATTATAAAAGTTCATGTTCACACAAATCATCCCGGTCAAGCTATTGAATGGGCTTTAGAATTTGGACCTTTACATGACTTAAAAATTGATAATATGAGAAGACAACATAATCATTTACATCATACTGATAAGGAAGTTGCAGAAGCTAAACATTCTGAAGAAGTTAAAGAACATAAAAAATATGGATTTATTTCTATTTCAACTGGAGAAGGAATTGATGAAATATTTAAGAGTATGGGTGTAGATGAAATTATTACAGGTGGACAAACTATGAATCCTTCAACTGAAGATATTTTAAATGCAGTTGAAAAGATTAATGCTGATGATATTTTTGTTTTCCCAAATAATAGTAATATAATACTTGTTTCTGAACAAGCTGCAAAAATCTCTACAAAAAGACTTCATGTGATAAAGACAAAACAAATCCCTCAAGCATTTAGTTCATTATTTAATTTTGATGAATCTTTATCTGTTGAAGAAAATATTGAACTTATGACTGAAGCAATTTCAAATGTAAAAGTAGGACAAATTACTTATGCTCTTAGAGATACTGAAATTGAAGGTGTTAAGATTGAAAAAGATGATTTCATGGGATTGAATGAAAATAAAATTACAATTTCTGAAAAGAAAATAGAAGATACTTTTGAAAAACTTATTGATCAACTTGTTGATGAAGATTCTTCTATAGTAAGTATTTATTATGGGGAAGATGTAAAAGAAGAAGATGCTAATAAATTAGCAAAAATTGTTGAAGAAAAATATGAAGATGTTGAAGTTGAATTGGTATATGGCGGTCAGCCATTGTATTATTATTTAATTTCAGTTGAATAAAGAAAAGTCCGTAAGGACTTTTTTTGTAAGGATAATTATGGAATTAAAAGATATTAAAGGTATAGGAGAGAAAAAATTATCTCTTTTAAATAAACTTGGAATTTTTACAGTAAATAATTTATTAGAGTATTATCCATATTCTTATATTGATACTACAAGATTTAAAAAAATTTCTGAAATTACAGATGAAGGAAGTTACTCATTTAGATTAAAAATTATTTCTTTAATGGAAAATAGAAAGAAAAGAAATATTAGAGTTAGCAATGGATGAAGAAATGAATTATTGCACAATTGTATATTTTAATAATATTTTTATTTCAAAAAATTTAAAGATTAATAATGTTTATGAAATGTATGGTAGAGTAAAGTTGCTTGGAAAAAATGTGGAAATTCAAGCTCCTACAATGCAAAATAAAACGAATGTTGTTGGAAGTATAATTCCTCAATATCATCAGTGTAAAGGAATTTCTAACTTAGAAATTGTAAAGATTATAAAAAATTTGTTAAATAGTAATTCTTTTTTTGAAGAAAAGTTACCGAATAATATTTTAAAAGAATTGAAATTGGAAAGTTATGATACTGTAATTAGAAATATTCATTTTCCAAAAGATAATGAAAGTTTTGTTAGAGCAAAAAGAAGACTTGCTTTTGATGAGATTTTTTATTTTCAACTTGCTATGAAAAAATTAAAGAGAAATAATTATGATGCTATTAAATTTGAGATAAAAGATGAAACTTTTGATTTTATAAAATCTCTTAATTTTAAATTGACTAATTCACAAAATAAAGTTTTAGAAGATATTTTTAGAGATATGACTAGCGATAAGCAAATGAATAGATTAGTTCAAGGAGATGTCGGTTGTGGTAAAACAATAATATCTTTTATTGCCATGTTTAATGTTATAAAAAACGGATTTCAATCAGTTTTAATGGCTCCGACTGAAATTTTAGCTAGACAGCATTATGAAAGTTCCAAAAAACTTTTTTCAAAATATAATATAAAAGTTGAGTTATTAGTTGGAAGTTTAAAAGAATCGGAAAAGAAAGTTATTAGAGAAAAGATTGAAAATGGAGCAGTTGATATTATAATTGGTACACATGCTGTTTTTCAAGAAAAAGTTGTTTACAAAAATTTGGGATTTGTTATTACGGATGAACAACATAGATTTGGTGTTAAACAAAGACTTTTACTTTCTAAAAAATCAAAAAATCCGGATATATTAGTAATGAGTGCTACTCCTATACCTAGGACTGTCGGTCTTGTTATGTTCTGTGATTTGGATATTTCTACTATTGACGAATTGCCTAGCGGTAGAGGAAAGGTTAATACTTATTTTGTAGATGAAAATTATGAAGAAAGGTATATGAATTTTATAAAAAAACATATATCAGAAGGACGTCAAGCATATATTGTTTGCCCACTTGTCGATGAAAGCGATACATTGGAATTACAGTCAGTTATAAATTTATATGAACGTCTAAAAGAAAGATATTTTCAGGACGTTGAAATTGAGTTTATACATGGGAAGATAAAAGCCGTTGACAAAGATAATATAATGAAAAATTTTGAAAACGGAAAAATAAAAGTTCTAGTTGCAACTACTGTAATAGAGGTTGGAATTAATGTTCCTAATTCAAATATAATGGTAATTTACAATGCGGAAAGATTTGGTCTCAGTCAATTACATCAACTTAGAGGAAGAATAGGAAGAGGAAATTATGAAAGTTTTTGCATTTTAGTTAGTAACAATAAAAGTACAAATGTAAAAAAGAGAATGGATATAATGTGTTCATCAAATGACGGTTTTTATATTTCTGAACAAGATTTTTTACTTAGAGGATATGGCGATATTCTAGGATATCGACAATCAGGAGAAGCCAGATTTAAAATTTTAAATATCCAAAAAGATTATGACCTTTTAAAATCTGCTATAAAATATGTTGATGAGCTTTTAAAGGATGATTTTAATTTTGAAAATGAGGAAAATCAAGTTGTAAAAATAAATGTTGACGAATTCATCCAAAATCTTAGTAATAACATTATTATGAATTAGGTTTTAAAGATATCTTATTGTGTAATCAAATTTGCAATTAGTATTAAACAATCTTATTGCTGATAGAGGGGGATTTTTTGGTTAGAAAATTTTATAAAATTATTAATTTTAATTATTTTACTCATATAGTAATTTTTGCCGTTTGTATATTAACTTCTGTTTTTCAACT
>CABRGI010000098.1 GCA_902470455.1 uncultured Parvimonas sp. | reverse complement strand
AGTGCATAAATAGCTGAATCCGGTCTAAAAACTCTTAATAATCCATATTCTTTTCTAAAATAGAAATATCTGTATTGAGGAAAAAATACATAATTAATTAGAAAACTTAATGCAGAAAAAAAATAAATTATAAAAAATAATTTGCTATCCTTTAAAAGTTTTTTATCTTTTTGATAAAAAACTATAAGAAATATTATTGGCAATGATGAAATTAAGAATAATGTAATCTCTCTAGGTACTCCTTCTATATTTAATCTATGAAGGAAAAATCTGCATATTGTAAGAAAAAAATCGCTAAGTAACCATAAAAATACCAATAACTTAGGATGATTTTCTTTATTTATTAAAAAATGTGTTACTTTTTCTCTAATACTTAAAAGCATTTTTTAACTCCTGTAAAAATAGTTCTACTTCTTCTTCTTTTGTAGCCCAACTCGTTACTAATCTTATCTCAGTATGTTCTGAATCTATCTTCTCAATTATTTCCCAATCAAATTTATCTTTTAGTTTAGCTAATATTTTATTAGGAAATACAAAAAATTGTTGGTTAGATGGACTTTCAATTCTTGATTTCAAACCTAAATCTAAAATTCCCTTTTTTAACTTAATAGCTAATCTATTAGAATAAGCGCCAATATTCTTATAAAGGTCACCTTCCATTAGTCTTTCAAATTGTAATCCTAATAACCAACCTTTAGCTAAAACTCCGCCTCTTTGCTTTGCGATATATCCAAAATCTTCTTTTAATCTATCATTAATTATTACTAGTGCTTCACCAAATAAAGCACCATTTTTTGTTCCACCTATATAAAAAGAATCGCATAATTCAGCTAGCAACTCATAAGTAACATCAGAGCAATCAAGTGCACTTGCAAGTCTCGCCCCATCACAATACAAATACAAATTATGTTTATCGCAAGCTTTTCTTAAATTATAAAGCTCTTCTTTTGTATAAACTGTTCCTACCTCAGTCGTTTGACTTATATAAACTAATTTAGGTTTTACCATTAGTATGCCTGCATGATCCCAATTTTGTTCTCCACATGCCTTTTCAAGATCTTCAACTGTTACTTTTCCATCTTTTCCTGCAACTTCAATACATTTGTGTCCTGTTGCTTCTATTGAACCTGTTTCATGAACACAAATATGTCCTGTCTTTACAGCTATAACAGCTTCATGTGGACGTAAAAAAGCACAAATTGCTATCAAATTAGTTTGAGTTCCGCCAGAAAAAATACGAACATAAGCATTTTCTTTTTTTATTTTTTCTCTAATCAACTTTATAGCATTTTCAGTATGATAATCTCTTCCGTAAGGATTGTTATTTTCAAAATTATTATTAATCATTACTTCTAAAATTTCGGGACAAGCACCATTGCTATAATCGTTAACAAAACTTATCATAAAATTCCTCCGAATTATAATTCATCCAAATATTGTTTATAATAAGGCCATCTTCCTTCTTTAGTAGTAATTTGTTCGGCATCTGGGTCAGCGCCAGGATTTCCTTCAACTAATTCTACTTTATAATCCTTAGTTATTACAACATCCCAACCTATATATCTCATATCAGGAACTACTTTTGCAGCCCTTTTAATCGTTTCTACAACATCATTCCAAATTGGAACTTGGAAACCTACTATTTGAGTATTTGAATCTGGATGGAAGATATGCCAATCATTATTTTTATCTAAACCTTTAGTACAAGCTATTCCTGTTTTTGGGTCTACATAAGAAGCAATTCCCATATGATGAAAATTATCCGCTATTTTACCTTTCCTGCCAATTCTTAGTAATGCACCAATTATTTCAACTTCTCCATTAGCTCTAACAAAAGAAACTACTCTTATACTATTTATAGAAGTATCGTTAAAATCAGACATTTCCTTACATTGATTTAAAGATTCTTCGCAAAGAATATTTTGTTTTTTATACTCCTCAAAGCATTTTTCCACATCTTCTATCTCGCTAACAGAAACTTTCTTTACTCCTAAACCAAACATTCCACAAGGATCTTTTGCAAAAAAGGTATCCTTACCATCTAAAAATTTAATAAAGTCTGATAAATTTGCTTCTTTTGTATCTATCCAATCTCTTTGTAAAAAATCAGCAAACTTCTTATCAAATTCAGGTTTTTGGTCAAAAATATATCTATGTTCAGGATTATTTGCTCTTTGCATCATCTCTATTAATCTTCCATGAACAAAATATTTTCTTCTTTCCGGTTTTGTCTTCCAATAAAAACCATATTGAATATAGTCTAGCAAATATACTCCATGAAATTTCCATTCTACAACAAAATCAAAGAAAACTCTTATCTTCTTAAAAAATGATATATCCTCTGGTAAATTAGATGTTATATCTCTATTAAATCTTGATATTTTACTAAATAAACTTTCTCTTTCCATAATTTTTCCCAATACCTTACTTATTTTTTATTTTATAAAATTGTTCCCAAATTTCATCTTCACATTCTTTAGAAATTTCTTGTTTCGACTTGTTGAATTCATGTTCTAGCTTAAATTCTGCACGCTTTTTAACTAAAGATTCAAAATCTCCTATTACTTTAGCAGGTACCCCTCCAACAACAGAATTATCTGGAATATCTTTAGTAACACAACTTCCTGCTGCTATTACAACATTATTTCCAATTTTTACATCGTACATAATCTGTGAATTAGAACCGATAAATACATTATCTCCTATATCTATACAACCTACTTTTTCAGTAAATTGTCCTCTGCCAAGTCCATTTAACATATAATGTATTACATCATGAGTAACAAAATTAACTCCTGAAGCAATCCAAACATTATTTCCAATGCTAATTAAATTCGGATACAATGGTATTTTTCTTGAATTTATCATCACTCTATTTCCACATTTTCTAAAAACATTATGTTTTTTCAAATATTCAACTCTCTTCATTGGTGATTTTATAAAAAGAGTTCTTAAAATCATAAAATATCTGGAGCTCATTTCTACTCACTTTCATTTTTAAAATTTTTATAAACAATCATTTAATATTTTTTTAATATTTTCTTCTCCAAGTCTTTCCGGTGTTCTTCCATTTGCTCTCATATCCACACCTAAAGCTGAACTCGCAATTTCTATTAAAGAAGTTGCTATTGGAGTTTTTATTCCTAAAGATTTTCCTAAAGATTCTAACATTACCAAGCCTTGAGGAACATCTTCAGTTATATATCTAGAATTAACATTTGTCGGAGCCTTTGCTCTTGTAGGCATAGAAGCATAAGCAAAGAAAACTTCTTTTGCATCTTGACTGTCATCTAGCGAATTTCTAAATTTACAAGCTTCGACATAGGACATTCTTTCTAAACCTAATTTTTCTAGAATATTCATTTTTTCATCATCTAAAGTTTCCAAAATGTTCCAAACATGTTCTGTAAAGGCATAGTGATACATACAAAAATTCTCTTTCATAGAGTCAATCATTGGAATACTTAAGACGGAGCCGACAGTATGTACTATCATATTAGGATTATGCAATCCCGCTTCTGCTACATTTTTTAAATAGTAGAAAGGAAATCCTAATTTTCCCAATTTTTCTTTGGCATATTCTAAATTTTTCACAGGATATACTCCAAGTGGATTTCTTACATTTCTAAAACCAACTCTAAATTTTCCGTTTTCAATTATTCTTCCGTCAATAAAAGAGCTTTGCGCTTCAACTATTGTAATATCTTTTTTGCAATATTTTAAAAGATATGCTGTTGAAAAATATCCAGGGTTTATCAGAATTATTTGTCCGTCAACTATATATTCAGCTACTCTTTTTATGACCTCTTCATGATAATTAGTTTGAACATAGATTAAAACTATATCCATTTTTGAAATTTCAGATAAATCTCTTGTAACTTTGGAAATATAACCTACTTTTTCTACCTTTTCCTGTTCATCAGGATTCATACAACCGTCATCACCAAAGTCTATTAGAGTCATTTTTCCATTATTTTTTTCAAGATAATTAAAATTGTCATCATGTATAGAATTAGATGTCTTTATTAAAGTAACATCCAGTCCTCTATATGCCATATCTCCTGCAACTGCACAGCCTCCATTGCCGGCACCCACAACAGCTACTTTCATAAATTCCTCCTAATTTTGACTATATTGTAAGGTTTTTGTTATAAAAACTTCTTCTAATACTTCATCTGTTAAATCTCCAAATGTAGGGCCAAAAGTTATTTGATTAGCTCCCGGCGTAACATTGTATTCAATGAAAACCGGATTTCCACTTTCATCAATGCTAAAGTCCCAACCAATCAATTTAAAATGAGCTAATTTTCTATGTTCATTTTTAACTATTTCTATAACTTTATCAAATGAAGGTACAAATCTACCTTTAAATTCTATTCCTTCATCAGTTTTTTCAATCCATTCAGCTTTTCTATTTACTCCCTTTTCTTGAAGTGTTCCGTCAGGATTAATTACACAAGCATATCCACCTGCTCCGATATTATCAACTCTAGCACCTTTTGCTCCAATTCTTAAAATAGATGAGAGTATATGAACTTTACCTTTAAAGAAAAATGAAATCACTCTAACTGTATTTAGAGATGATTCATTTAATTCATTTAAAAGAGCATGCTGTTTTACAAAATCTTGAGCAATAAAATTTGCTTTAAGGTCATCA
>CABRGI010000097.1 GCA_902470455.1 uncultured Parvimonas sp. | reverse complement strand
CACAAAATACAAAGATCCAAATGCTGAAATAACATCATCTTTATTTGAAATTTCAAATGCTTTATCAATAGCATCTTGATAGTTTTCAAAACTATAAACCTTTTTTTCAGTTAGGGCTTCAATCCTCTCCTTTAATTCCAATGCTTCCATTGCTCTTTCGGAATCCGGTCTTACAGTTAAAAACATATCAAAACAAGGAATAATTCTTTCAAGCATTTCATCATAATCTTTGTCTGCTAATACTCCAAAAATAGCAATTTTTCTATTATTCTTGTAATAAAAATTCATATTTGAAATGAATTTTTCAATCCCATCGATATTATGGGCACCATCTAAAATAAAATCAGGATTTTTTGAAACAAGTTCAAATCTACAAGGCCAAGTAACTGTTGAAAATCCATTATATATACTTTTATCTGAAATTTCAAAACCCATTTTTCTAAGTTCTAAAAGTAATTCAAGAGAAATTGTAGCATTTTTAACTTGATGTGAACCAAGTAAATTTATTTTCAAATCTTTAAAATCTTTATAGTCAATAATTTGTCCAGATTTATTATTTTCTAATATTTTAATTTTTGATAAATCATTTACAATAACTTTTGAGTTTTTATTTTTAGCTACTCTGATTATATTATCCATAATTTCATTATCTTGAGAATATAAAACTAGAGGAACTCCATCTTTAATTATCCCAGCTTTTTCAAGAGATATTTCTTTTATAGTATTTCCCAAAAATTGTTGATGATCAAAACTTATGGATGTAATTAAAGTAATAAGAGGATTATCTATTACATTTGTAGCATCAAGTCTTCCACCTAAACCTACTTCCATAATTGCAAAATCACAATTTTCTCTATAAAAATATAAAAATGCTAAAGCAGTTACAAGTTCAAAATCAGCAGGAAAAACTTCAAGAGTGTTCGCAATTTCTCTTACCTCATCCATTAATTCTATTAATTTATCTTCAGGAATATTTTTATTATTTATTCTAATTCTTTCTTCAAAATTGTAAATAGAAGGAGAAGTAAACATTCCTACTTTATAACCTTGTGAAACTAAAACTGAGTTTACAAAAGAAGTGCAGGAACCCTTTCCATTGGTTCCTGCAATATGAATAATCTTTAATTTATCTTGTGGATTTCCTAACTTCTCCATAAGACTTTTTATATTTTGTAAACCTAATTTAACCCCACTGCAAACCTCTCCTCTGAGTTTTATCATTGCAGTTTCATAATCCATATTATTTTACCTTTTTTCTAGCGGCGATTAAACATTTTTCTGCTAAAACTGAAGTTGTTATTGAACCGATACCACCCGGTACAGGATTAATATAACTTGCAATTTCTGAAACTTCATCAAAATGAACATCCCCTGTTACCTTTCCGTTTTCGTCATAATTTGTTCCGACATCAACTACAATTGCCCCTTCTTTTACAAATTCTTTTGTAACGAAATGAGCTTTACCGATAGCTGAAACTAAAACATCTGCATTTTTACAAACTTCTTTTAAGTTTTGAGTTCTACTATGACATACAGTAACTGTTGCATTTTTAGCTAACAATAACATTGCAACAGGCTTTCCTATAACATTACTACGACCTAAAACAACAGCATTTTTACCTGATAAATCTAAATCATAAAATTCTAACATCTTTATAACTGCAGCGGCAGTACAAGGAATGAAACTATCTTCTTTAGGATAGAAAACTTCTCCAATATTATAAGGACTAACTCCATCAATATCTTTTTTAGGATTAATTTTCATACCAACTAAATCATCATCAATATGAGCAGGTAATGGTCTTAAAAGTAAGAAACCATCAACGCTATCATCATTACCAATTTTTTCAAGTTCTGATATAAAATCAGCTTCCGTAATATCTTCTGGATAATGGAATTGAACACATTCAATTCCCAACGAAGATAAAACTTTTATAGCAGCATTTTCATAACCTATAGAATCACTTCTATCTCCAACTCTAATAAAACCACAAGTAGTAACTTTTCCTTTTTCTTTAAGTTCAGCAACTCCTGCTTTAATTTTTTCCTTTAAAGCTATTGCTACTTCTTTACCTTTCATTATTGTTGTCATAACAATCTCCTTATTTTAAAAATCCATTAAATATTTCTTCAAATGCCTTACTTGCAAGTTCAGTTCCATCTTTTAATAATTTCATAGATTTTTCATTTATCATCTTAATATTTTCTTCATTTTTCATTGAAGAAGTATTTGCAAACACACTCAAACTTGCACCTTTCAGAGCGGATTCTAAAAACACGGCTCCGGTAGCAACATCTCCAATAAGATTTTTGTTTCCAATTCTTATAAGTCTATCTACTAAACAAAGTGCATCATAAGATTTTTCCATTATTTGTAATGGAATCATAGCTGCATTATAAAGATTTACTTCTAATGCTTCTCTCTTTAATTTTTTTTCTTCGTCAGTATTTCTTGGCATCTTATAACATTGAGAAAGTGGATAAAAAGCATCTGCATCTCCTTGAACCAAATCTTTTAAAGAAGCTATTAATTCATTATACTTTTTTATTTGCTCTTTAATTTCTTCTTCAACATCTTTAAATTTTTCATTACCAGTAGTATAAATTGCATCCATATTTAACAGAGCAACTCCTAAAGCACCCACAAGGGCGGATGCTCCTCCGCCCCCCGGTACAGGTTGTTTATCTGATAATTCTTGAATAAATAAATTTATGGTTTTATCGCACATTTTTTGTTCCATAAATTCCTCCTATTAACTAGAATAATCCAACTATCTTTCCATCTTCTGTAATGTCAATATTATTAGCTGCTGGAACTTTTGGTAATCCTGGCATAGTCATAATATCACCACTGTATGCAACTGCAAAACCTGCACCTGCAGCAATCTTAATATCTTTAATATTTACCTTAAATCCTTCTGGTCTTCCAACTTTATTTTTATCATCAGAGAATGAATATTGAGTTTTTGCCATACAGATTGGAACATTTTTAAATCCTAATTCTTCAATAGTTTTAATTTTCTTTTTAACTCCAGGAGAGAATGTTACTCCTAAACCACCATAAACTTTTTGAACAATTTTATTTAACTTATCTTCTAATGAATCTTCAATATCATAAACTTGATTTATAGGTTTATCATTTTCAGCAAGTCTTACAACTTCATGAGCTAGATCAACAGCACCTTCTCCACCTTTTGCCCAAACATCTGATAAAACTACGTTAACACCTAATTCTTTACATTTAGTTTCAATTAATTTAATTTCAGCATCAGTATCCAATGGGAATTTATTGATTGCAACAACACAAGGAATACCGAATAGATTTTGCATATTTTCAACATGTTTTAATAAGTTTGGAAGTCCTTTTTCCAAAGCAACTAAATCTTCATTTCCTAATTCAGTCTTAGCAAGTCCACCGTGCATCTTTAATGCTCTTACAGTAGCTACAACCACAACAGCATTAGGATTTAAACCTGCAAATCTACATTTAATATCTAAGAATTTTTCAGCTCCCAAGTCAGCTCCAAAACCTGCTTCAGTTACTACATAATCTGAATATTTTAAAGCTAATTTTGTAGCAATTATACTATTACAACCATGAGCTATATTAGCAAAAGGTCCACCATGAATAAATGCAGGAGTATGTTCTAATGTTTGAACAAGATTTGGTTTTATAGCATCCTTTAATAATGCTGCCATAGCTCCCTGAGCATTTAAGTCTTTAGCAGTTACTGGTTCACCTTTTCTGTTGTAAGCAACAATAATTTTTCCTAATTTTTCTTTTAAGTCTTTTAAATCATTTGATAGACATAAAATAGCCATTACTTCAGAAGCAACTACTATTTCAAAACCATCTTCTCTTGGAACACCATTAGCTTTTCCATTTAAACCATCAACAATAAAACGAAGTTGTCTATCATTCATATCAACAACTCTCTTTAGAGTAATAGTTCTAGCATCAATTTCCAATTCGTTTCCGTGATTAATGTGGTTATCTAACATTGCAGCTAGTAAATTGTTTGCTGCTCCAATAGCATTAAAATCTCCTGTGAAATGTAGGTTTATATCTTCCATAGGAACTACTTGAGCATATCCACCACCTGCAGCTCCACCTTTAACTCCAAAAACTGGTCCTAAAGAAGGTTCTCTTAGTGCAAGAGATGTTCTTTTTCCTATTTTATTTAATCCGTCACCAAGTCCAACAACAGTTGTTGTCTTTCCTTCTCCGGCAGGAGTTGGAGTGATAGCAGTAACTAAAATTAATTTTCCGTTTGGTCTTTCGTTATAATCTTTTAATTCGTGTATGTTTAACTTTGCTTTATAATTTCCGTAAAGTTCTATAGCTTCTTCCGGAAATCCTAAGTAATCAGCTACTTCTCTGATAGGTTTCATTTTTGCTTCTTGAGCAATTTGCACATCTGTTTTCATAAAAGTCCTCCTTTTTAAATTAAAAAAACATTTTTAGGGAATCGTTATTCCCTCATTTCAGTATACAATTTATTTAACAATATGTCAATATCTTTTATTCACAAAAGAATAGTATGCTAAATATAAATTAACTACATACTTGTTTTATAAAATACCCTTATAAATAAAATAAAAAACATAATTCTGTGTTAATGAATCTATTTATTTAACCTTACATTTAATTTATTTAAAAATATAAAATTTTAAAAAATATAAAA
>CABRGI010000096.1 GCA_902470455.1 uncultured Parvimonas sp. | reverse complement strand
CTGATATATACCCAAGGAAAAATATTTGTTAACATTTTTTATAATTTTATTTGCTTCATTGTTTCTATTACTACACCAACTATAATTATAACTGATGTTCCACCAAAATTTATTTTCATTCCACTCAAACGTGAAATAACTATTGGTGCTGAAGCAATTAAAGCTAATATAATAGAACCTGAGAAAGTAATTCTATTTGATATTTTTTGTAAATATTCTCCGGTAGGTTTACCAGGTCTAATTCCTGGAATAAATCCACCATATTGTTGTAAATTTTTTGCGTATTCAACAGTATTAAATTGAATTGATGAATAAAAGAATCCAAACAATATAATCAACATAAAATTCAATATTGAATATACATACACACCAACTGAACCTTCAACTGTTAAGTATGAACTAATCCAATTTGGAGTTCCACCAGAAAATAATAATGAAAGAGTTTGTGGCATAGCTAATAAAGATGACGCAAAGATTACCGGCATTACACCACTCATATTAACTTTTACAGGAATGTGAGTAGCTTGTCCACCATACATCTTCCTTCCAACAACTTTCTTAGCATATTGAACTGTAATTTTTCTTTCACCTTCATTTATAAGTACAACAATTACAACTATTGCTATAGCCGCAAGTATAACACCTATTATTGTTAAAATTCCAACTGTTCCAGTCGCAATTCCATAAATAAATGTTCCAATTTGTGTTGGTAAGTTAGAAACAATACCAAGGAAGATAATAATTGAAATACCATTACCTATTCCTTTTTCAGTAATCATTTCACCTAACCAAACTAAGAACATAGAACCTGCTAATAAAGATGTAATAATCAATGCTGATTGAATATATCCTTTAGCAACTATTGCTTTTGCAAAAAGTCCATTTGCTATTGCCATAGCTTCAAATATTCCAAGTATTACTGCGCCTATTTTAGTATATTTTGCAACTTTTTTTCTACCCATTTCCCCATCTCTTGCAATTTCTCCAAGTCTTGGAAATGCAATAGTAAGAAGTTGAACAACTATTGATGCTGTAATATATGGATAAATACTAAGAGCAAATACGCTCATTTGTTTTAAACTACCTCCGGCAAGTAAATCTAATAAATTTACTAAACCGCCTGCATTACTGCTCATAAGTTTATTAACAACTGTTTTGTCCATAAAAGGAATTGGAATAATATTACCAAGTCTATAAACAACAATCATCAATAGTGTAAAAATCATTTTACTTCTGATTTCTTTTATTCTCCACGCATTTGATAGAGTCTTGAACATATTAGATCACCTCTACCTTTCCTCCAGTGCTTTCTATTTTTTCGATAGCACTCTTTGTAAATTTACTGCAAGATACAGTCAATTTTTTAGTCAATTCTCCATTACCTAAAATCTTAACACCATCTTTTGCCTTAGCTCTTTTCGCTAAATTAACTTCAAATATTAATTCTTCAGTAACTTCTGTACCATCTTCAAAAATATTTAATTGTTCTACATTTACTTCTGCATATTCTTTAGCAAAAATATTTGTAAACCCTCTTTTTGGAAGTCTTCTAAATAGTGGCATTTGTCCACCTTCAAATCCAGGTCTTACTCCACCACCTGATCTTGAATTTTGACCGTCACGTCCTTTACCGCCGTATTTACCAAGTCCAGAACCGTAACCTCTACCAAGTCTTTTTCTTGCTTTTGAGCCTCCACCTTCAGCAGGTCTTAAATCATGTAACTTCACGCTTTATACCTCCTTAAATTTCTTCAACTTCAAGCATAAAACTTATTTGATTGATCATACCTCTAATTGATGGAGTATCTTCCTTAACAACTGTTTGACCAACTTTTTTTAAACCTAAAGCTTCAACATTTTTAATATGTTTTTCTATTCTACCGATTTTACTCTTTTTAAGTGTTATTTTGAGCTTTGCCATTTTAAAAGCCCCCCTTAACCTAATATTTCTTCTACGGATTTTCCTCTTAATCTAGCTATATCTTCAGCTCTCTTAAGATTCTTTAACCCTTCCATAGTTGCATTAACTATATTTCTAGCATTAGTAGTTCCTAAAGACTTACTTCTTACATCTTTAATTCCTGCAAGTTCACAAACCGCACGAACAGGACCACCAGCGATAACTCCAGTACCGGCTCCAGCAGGTTTTAATAAAACTCTACCAGCTCCAAAAACTCCAACAATTTCATGAGGAATTGTAGTGTTTACAAGAGGTACTCTAATTACATGTTTCTTAGCATCTTGTACACCTTTTCTAATAGCTTCAGGAACTTCAAGTGCTTTACCAACACCAACACCAACATGTCCGTTTCCATCTCCTACTACTACAAGAGCGCTAAATCTAAAGTTTCTACCACCTTTTACTACTTTAGTAACACGGTTGATGGCAACTACTCTTTCTTCTAATTCTAATCCTTCTACTTCTTTAATTAAAAGTTCCATTAATTACCCTCCTGATACTAAAATTTAAGTCCAGCTTCTCTGGCACCTTCAGCTAATTCTTTAACTTTTCCGTGATATAAATATCCACTTCTATCAAAAACTACCTCTGTAATGCCTTTTTCAACTGCTTTTTTACCAATTGCAAGGCCAACAGCCTTAGCAGCTTCTTTATTTGATTTTGATTCTAAAGAAGCGAATTCTTTATCTAAAGTTGAAGCTGAAACTAAAGTTACACCTTTAGTATCGTCTATAATTTGAGCATATATATTAGTATTACTTCTATATAAATTTAATCTTGGTTTTTCAGGAGTTCCAGAAACTTTTTTTCTTACTCTAGCATGTCTTGCTTTTCTATTTTCATTTTTGTTAATTTGCTTTAACATTAAATTTCACTCCTTCCTATTTACCAGTCTTACCAACTTTACGTCTGATGTATTCTCCCTCATATCTTACACCTTTACCTTTATAAGGTTCTGGTCTTCTATGAGCACGAATGTTAGCTGCAAAGTTTCCAAGTTTTTGTTTATCTATACCATTAATCACTATCTTAGTAGGTTCGGGAACTTCTACAGTAATTCCTTCTGGATCCAATACTTCAATAGGATGAGAATATCCTAAGTTTAAAGTTAATTTATTTCCAGCTTTAGCTGCTCTATATCCAGTTCCTTCTATAATCAAAGTTTTAGTAAATCCCTTTGAAACACCTTCAATCATGTTAGCAAGAAGTGTTCTTGTTAAACCATGAAGTGATTTATGTCTTTTTATTTCAGAAGGACGTTCAATACTTATTGTATCTCCTTCTATCTTAATGTTCATTTCACTGCATAATTGTTGAGCTAATTTTCCTTTAGGTCCTTTAACTTCAACGAAGTTTTCTTCACCTAAGATTACCTCAACTCCAGCAGGAACAACAATTGGTTTTAATCCAATTCTTGACATTGGTTTACCTCCTTAGTTTTAATCCTTAAACATGTTACCAAACGTAACAAAGAACCTCTCCACCAATACCTTCTTTTCTAGCAACTTTATCAGTTACAACTCCCTTTGATGTTGAGATAATTGCAATTCCAAGTCCTCCTAAAACTTTTGGAATTTCATGGCTTCTAGCATAAACTCTTAAACCAGGTTTTGAAATTCTCTTAAGTCCTGAAATAACTTTTTCGTTATTTTTTCCATATTTTAAGTCAACTGTGATGATTCCTTGTTTGTCATCTTCAATTACATTATATCCTTCAATAAAACCTTCATCTAATAAAATCTGAACAAGATTCTTTTTCATTTTTGATGCAGGTATTTCAACAGATGAATGTCTTGCGTTATTACCATTTCTAATTCTTGTAAGCATATCTGCTATAGGATCAGTCATCATATAAGCTTCCTCCTTTATTTAATATTACCAACTAGCCTTTTTAACGCCAGGAATTTCTCCCTTGTAAGCTAATTCACGGAATACAATACGGCTGATTCCATATTTTCCAATGTATCCATGAGGACGTCCAGTTACTTTACAACGATTGTGTAAACGAGTTGGAGAAGCATTTCTTGGTAATTTGCTTAATCCAACATAGTCCCCTTTGGCTTTTAATTCTGCACGTTTTGCAGCATATTTTTCAACTAACTTTTGACGTTTTAATTCACGTTGTACCATTGATTTTTTAGCCATTAAATTTCTCCCCCTACTACTTTTTAAAAGGCATTCCTAATAGCTCTAAAAGTGCTTTTGACTCTTCATCAGTCTTAGCAGTAGTAACTATTATAATATCCATTCCTCTTATTTGATCAATCATATCATATACGATTTCTGGGAATATTAATTGTTCTTTTATACCTAATGCGTAATTTCCTCTTCCATCAAAGCTTGATGCGCTAACACCTCTAAAGTCTCTTACACGAGGAAGAGCTATATTAACTAATCTATCTAGAAAATCATACATTTTTTCTCCTCTAAGAGTAACTTTAGTACCAATCTTCATACCTTCTCTTAGTTTGAAATTTGCAATTGATTTTTTAGCAGTAGTTATAACAGGCTTTTGACCTGAAATAATTTCCAAATCTCTTAAAGCGCTTTCTAAAACTTTTGGATTATCTTTAGCTGAACCTAAACCAATATTGATAACAATCTTATTAAGTTTAGGAACCTCCATAATATTTTTATATTTAAAACGTTCCATTAAAGCAGAAACTATTTCTTCTTTATATTTAACTTGCATTCTGGAAGTCACTTAAGATTCCTCCTTTCAACTATTTATCTATTTTTGAACCACTTTTT
>CABRGI010000095.1 GCA_902470455.1 uncultured Parvimonas sp. | reverse complement strand
CTTGAAATATTTCCAATACTAATTTTATTCTCATCAACAACTTGGAAAAAGAAATAGGAGGAGTTATTTTTGACGAAAAAATATTATGCTGTTAAGGTTGGAAAAACAATAGGAGTTTTTAATAATTGGGAAGACTGTAAAAAACAAGTTACAGGTTTTTCGGGAGCAATTTATAAATCTTTTCCAACTTTCGAAGAAGCTAAAGAATATTTGAATAATGAAAGCAACGAAATTGAAAGTAAAAATTTTACTTTTGAAGATGTTGCAGATGATGAAATCCTAGCCTATGTTGACGGTTCTTATAAAAAAGATACTTTAGAATATGGTTATGGAGTTGTTCTCATTTTAAAGGATGATATTATTGAACTTTTTGGAAAGGGAGAAAATACTGAAGTTGCAAAGAGTAGAAATGTAACAGGAGAACTTTTTGGCTCAATTAGAGCTATAAGTGAGGCAATAAAGCTTAAAAAGAAAAAGATAATTGTTTTTCATGATTATCAAGGCATTTCATCTTGGGCTAATGGAGAATGGAAATGTAATTTACCTCTTACTATAGGATATAGAGATAAAATTAAAGAGTTTAGAAAGGAAATAGAGATTTTATTTGTAAAGGTTAAGGCACATTCAAATGATAAATATAATGACCTTGCAGACCATTTGGCAAAAAAATCTTTGGGAATTGAAAAATAGTTTATGACTGAAATATTAAAACCAACGAAAGAAAATATAGAAAAATCTTCAAAATTAATATTAAATGATGAAATTGTTGCAATTCCAACAGAAACTGTGTATGGTTTAGGAGCAAATGGGTTATCGGATATTGCGGTTTCAAAAATCTTTAAGGCAAAAAATAGACCACAGGATAATCCATTGATATTGCATATTTCAGATTATGAGATGATGGAAAAATTGGTTTATGAATTAAATGATGAAGTAAAAGAATTTTTAAATTATTTTTGGCCGGGACCACTAACTGTTGTTATGAAAAAGAAAGATATAATTCCTGATGCCGTTAGTTGTGGACTCGATACTGTTGCAATTAGAATGCCAAATAATGAAATTGCAAGAAGTTTTATAAAGCAATGTGGTATTCCAATAGCTGCGCCTTCTGCAAATATTTCAGGAAAGCCATCACCAACGACTGCAGAAGATGTTTTTACTGATATGAATGGTAAAATTTCAGTAATCTTAGATGGTGGACTTTGTAATATCGGAATAGAATCAACAGTTTTGGATTTGACTAAAAAACCTTACACGATTTTAAGACCCGGCTTTTACACTAAGGAAGATTTTTTGAAATATGAAGATGAAATTTTAATTGATGATGCCATTGTAACAGAAAATACAATTCCAAAATCACCTGGACAAAAGTATAAACATTATGCTCCAAAGGCAAAAGTTGTAGTAATTTCAGCTAAAGACAGAAAAAAATCATCAATTGAGATTGAAAAAATAATAAAAGAAAATAAAGACTTAAAAATTGGAATATTTAAGTTTGACGAAACATTTTTAAATGTGGAAAGTGAAAATATTTTATCATTGGGTTCAGTTTTTGATTTAAAAGAAATGTCAAAAATATTATTTAAAGGTCTTAGAGAATTCGATGAAAAAAATGTTGATTTGATTGTTGTTGAGGGTTGTGATGAAAAGGGGCTCGGATTTTCAATAATGAATAGACTAAAAAAATCTGCAAGTGGAAATATAAAATACATTGATTAAATTATATGTTTAAAGGAGTTAGTAATTTGAAAGAATTGATTATTAAAGAAATTGTTGATGTTGATGAAAAGGAAAAAATATCTAGAGAAATATTAAATGATCTTCCTGAATGGTTTGGTATGCCAGAAAGTACGGAAGAATATATTACAGATTCACAAGATAAACCGTTTATTGCCTGTTTTATGGATAATGAGGCAGTAGGTTTTGTAGTATTGAATTCTACAAGTGCTGATTGTGCAGATATTTTTGTTATGGGAATTAAGAAAAACTATCATAGAGTGGGTATTGGAACAAAGTTAAATGATGCTTATGAAAAATTGGCAAAAAAACTTGGTTACACTTATACTCAAGTTAAAACTGTTCAGACTGGACATTATAAAGAATATGATATAACAAATAATTTCTACAAATCTGTAGGATATAAGGAATTGGAAGTTTTTCCAACTCTATGGGATGAATGGAATCCTTGCCAAATATATATTAAATATATTGGAGATTAGTATTGTTGCTATTAAAATTAAATAATTGAATATGAAATGAAAGGCAGTAAATCAAATTATACTGCTTTTTTATTGTTCAAATTATGATATAATAATTATAGATTTATGCCTTGTGATAAAGCTGTAATTATTTCATCATAATAACCTAAATTTAGTTATCGAAATGGAATTATGATATAATAATTATAGATTTATGCCTTATGATAAAGCTGTAATTATTTCATCATAATTACCAAAATTTAATTGTAAAAAAGTGATTATGATATAATAATTATGTATTGAAAAATGATTTATGATTTTGTATTTGGAGGAAGTATGAAAAGAAATATTATTTTTTATCTGATTTCCTTAATATGTGGAATTTTATTTTGTTATTTTCTAAAAATGGAACATTTTACAAAATTTTATATATTTTTAGGTTTATCAGTTACTTATATGGTTTCATATTTTTTTAGATTCAATAAAATAAAACTATTTTTTTTGATTTTCTCATTAGGCTTTTTAGTTAGCTTCTTTTCAGAGAAAGAAAGTAATTTAAAACAATTCTTTGATCAAGAAGTTTCTTTTACAGGAGAAATTTTAAATTCAACTGGTCGTTCTGATGGAAATGGATTTAAGCATGAAATTAAATTAAAAAACATTAAAAATATAGAAAAATCAGAGAAAATTTTACTTTTTACAAATCATAAAAAGTTTGAAATTGGAGATATTGTAAGTGTAACGGGAAAACTTCGAGAAATAAGGTCAAATGGTAATCCAAGACTTTTTAATTATAAGAGATTTAATTTGAAAAAGAATATATATTCAAATATTTATTCTGATGATGTGAAAAAAATTGGAGAGAATAAAAATTTAAAGGGAGCTTTTCATAATTTTGTTGAGAATGTCTTTGATACTTCTCTTTCATCTGAAAATTCGGATATTATGAAGAGGATATTTCTTGTGAATAATTATGATACTGCTTTTGAAAATGATATTAGAGAAATTGGACTTTCACATATTTTAGCTGTTAGCGGTTTACATATTGGAATAATATATCTTATTTTAAGTAAAATATTAATTATTTTACCGATAAAAAGGCTTTTTAGAGAAATTATAATTTTATTTTTTATATTTTTATATGCATATTTAATCGGCAATCCCGCAAGTGTTTTAAGAGCTGAAATATTTTTGTTTATTTCTATATTTTCATCACTTTATGGGAAAGTTAAAGATAGATTAAATGACCTTTTATTGACTGTTTTTGTTATTTTATTGATAAATCCGTATATGATTTTTGATGTAGGTTTGTACTTAAGTGCATTATCAGTATTTGGAATTATAAAGATTTTACCTTATTTTTTAAAAAAGAGAGATGGCTTTGTTCTTAAATCCTTAAAACTTACATTTTCCATTATGCTAGTAATTTTGCCTATTATTTTATATATTTTTGGAAAGTTTTCAGTTATTACATTTTTTAGTAATTTAGTATTAACACCAATTTTTGTAATTCATTTTTTATTTTACTATTTGGCTTATTGAGTATGAAAATTTGTATGGTTTTAGGTTTTTTTGTTAATAATTTATTAAATCTTATAAGATTAAATGTTGGTTTTTTAAAGGATATAAATATAAATATTACTTTTTATGAATATAATATAGTATTTGTGATTTTTACATATTTTTTAATTTTAATTTATTTTAAGAGGAGAGATTTTAAGTATTTTACATTTGATAACTTTAAATTTTTTATACTTTCTGTTATGATTCTATTTGTTTCTACAAATATTTATAACATTTATAAAAATGAAGTAAATATCAATTTCATAGATATAGGACAGGGAGATGCCTGTTTAATAAGAGGAAAACAGAATAATATTCTAATAGATACAGGTGGAATTACTTTTGGTAAAGGAGATAACGGAAAATCTGTTTTAATTCCATATTTACAGAAAAAGGGGGTAAAAAACTAGATTTTGTATTTATTTCGCATTTAGATGCAGACCATTGTAAAAATTTGAGTTATTTATTTAAAGAAGTGGAGATTAAAAACTTATTTTTTAGAAAAGACGGGTATAGAGATTTTGTGAAAAAATATGGAGAAGTTAAGGCTGAAAATATTTATAATATTGAAAATAATTTAAAATTAAATTTAGAGGATGTAGATTTGGAAGTTTTAAAAGCCAAAGATTCTACGGAAGAAAATGAAAGATCTATAATTGTTAGAGTTATAGCAAATGGGAAGAAAATACTTTTTACTGGAGATATTGGAGCTTTTATAGAAAATCAGCTTATAAAAAATGATATAGACTGTGATTATCTTAAAGTTGCTCATCATGGGAGTAAAAATTCCAGTTCTTCTGAATTTTTATCAGCTTCAAGTCCAAAAACTTCTATAATTTCTTGTGGTTATAAAAATAGATATAATCATCCGCATAAAGATGCACTAGATAGAATAAAATCTGTAGGGAGTGAGGTTTATAGGACAGACTTACAGGGAAATATTATGCTTAG
>CABRGI010000094.1 GCA_902470455.1 uncultured Parvimonas sp. | reverse complement strand
ACATATTAACTCCATTCAAAATAATATAATTACTGTAATTATATCATAAAAATAGTATATATGCCAAATTTTTAATAAAAATTAATAGTTATCATATTAGAACATTTATTATTAATTTATATAACATAAAATGAGATATTTTCATTATTTTAATTTAGACATTATATATAAAAATATGATATAATATCTGTGTATGTACTTTATAATATATTTTGGTAATAGATTATATGATAATTTTGGAGAATAAAATGAAAAAAATACTTTTAATCGACGGTTCAAGTCTTATTTTTAGGGCTTTTTATGCGATAAGAAATTTAACAACTAAAGATGGAGTTTTTGTAAATGGAGTTTATGGTTTTTTAAATATGTACTACAAAGCATTGGAATTAATAAATCCTACACATGTTTTTGTAGCATTTGATAAGGGTTCAAAAACTTTTAGACATAATGAGTTTGAAGATTATAAAGGAACTCGTGATAATGCTCCTAATGAAATAACTTATCAGTTTGGAATTTTAAAAGATTTACTATCTTCTATGAATGTAAATTATTTGGAGCTTGATGAATATGAAGCTGATGATATTTTAGGAACAATCGCAAAACTTGCACAAAAGGAAGGTTTTGAAGTAGATATTTTTACGGGAGACAGAGATTATTTACAATTAATTGATGATAATATTTTTGTATATTTGACTAAAAAGGGTATAAGTGAGATTAAACTTATGAATACTGAATCAGTTTTAGAGGAATATGATCTTTCTCCTAAACAACTAATTGATGTTAAAGCTCTTCAAGGAGATAGCTCCGATAATATACCCGGAGTTAAGGGAGTTGGAGAAAAAACTGCATTAAAATTAATTCAAGAATATGGTAATCTTGAAAACTTATATGAAAATATAGATAATCTTAAAGGGAAATTAAAGGAAAATCTTGAAAATGAAAAGGATAAGGCTTATTTAAGTAGATATCTTGGTGAGATTTTTTTGAATGTTCCTATTGATAGAAATATTGAAGATTTTGAAATAAAAGATGTAAATTCTGATGAATATATTGAAAAGTTAGAAAAATTAGAATTTAAAAGTATTATAAATAAGCATTTTAAAGATATAAAAAAGAATAATACTGTAAAATCAAATCAAAATATTGATTTTGAAGTAATTGAATTTTCAGAAATTTTTGAAAAGATAAAAAATGACGAGTCTATATCAATTAAATTTTTCTCTGATGAAAGATATATTTATAGGAAGAAATTTTATATTGGAATTTATTCAAACTTTAATAATAAGGCATATATTTGTAAGGAATTTAAGCTATCAGATTTTGAAAGGTTTTGTAATTTAGATATAAAGATAATTGGTTATGATATAAAGGAAGAATTGTTTTTTGCATTAAAAAATAATTTAGAATTTAAAAATTATGAAGATGTAATGATTTTAGAATATTTAATTGATTCTAATAAGGGAAATTATGATATTCTAAAAGTTAGTAATGAAGTTTTAAATTTAGAAATTATTGATTTAAAAGAAATGTTTGGAAAAGGAAAAAATAAGAAGACATTTTTCGAATTGGAAGAGAATGTAATTTTTAAATTTATTTCACAAAATGTTTTTGCGATTTCAAAATTATATAATATTTTTATAGAAAAAGTTAAAGAAAACAACTTAATCTCATTATATGAAAATGTTGAAAAACCACTAGTTAAAGTTCTTGCAGATATGGAAAATACAGGAGTTTTAGTTGATAGAAATAAGATTATTGAGCTAAAAGAAGAGTATTCAAAACTTGCAAAGGAGTATGAACAAAAAGTTTATGAGCTTGCAGGAGAAGTTTTTAATTTAAATTCTCCTAAACAACTAGGAGTGATTTTATTTGATAATATGAAATTACCTGTTGTAAAAAAGACAAAAACAGGATATTCTACTGATGTTGAAGTTCTAGAAAAACTAGCAAGTAAGCATGAAATAGCAGAATATATTTTAAAATATAGGTCTTTAAATAAGTTAATTTCAACATATTTAGATGGAATAATAGAATATATTATGTATGATGGTAGAGTAAGAACTTCTTTTAAACAAATGATTACTGCTACAGGAAGACTTAGTTCAGTTGATCCTAATTTACAAAATATTCCGATAAGAAGTGAAGAGGGAAAAAATATTAGAAAGATATTTGTTGCCGATAAAAATAAAGTTTTCATTGATGCAGACTATTCACAGATTGAACTTAGAGTTTTAGCACATTTATCTAAAGATTCTGTTATGATAAACTCTTTTAAAAATGATTTGGATATACACAATAAAACTGCTAGTGAAGTTTTTGGAGTTCCAATTAATGAGGTTACAGATATTCAAAGGCGAAGTGCAAAGGCTGTAAATTTTGGAATAGTTTATGGAATAAGCGATTATGGTCTTTCAAAAGATTTAAATATTACAAGAAATGAAGCAAGAGAATATATAGATGGGTATTTGAATACTTATCCTAGTATAAAAATTTATATGGAAGAAATAGTTGAAAAAGCAAAAAAAGACGGTTTTGTAACAACAATTTTAGATAGAAAGAGATATATACCTGAAATTAATTCTAAAAATTTCAATATTAGAAGTTTTGGTGAAAGAATTGCTTTAAATACTCCTATACAAGGAAGTGCTGCAGATATTATAAAACTTGCGATGATTAAGGTTTATGAAAGACTTAAAACTGAAAAAGTTGAAGCAAAATTAATTTTACAAATTCATGATGAGCTTATAATAGAATGTAAAGAAAGTGATAAAGAAATTGTTAAGAAAATACTAAAAGAATCTATGGAAAATGTATATAAATTAGATTTACCATTAAAGGTAGATGTGTGTGAAGGGAGGAATTGGTATGAGTCGAAATAAGAAATATATTGTTATTACAGGACAAGTTGCAAGCGGGAAGAGTAGCTTATCCGAACTTATCAAAGAGAAAAACAATAATAATTATTTAGTTTTAGATGCTGATGATCAAATAAAAGAATTATATAAAAGAGGGGCTGAACTTTATAAAGTTTTAGTAAATGAATTTGGAGATAGTATTTTAAATGAAAAAGGTAATATTTCAAAAGCAAAATTAAGAAGAACTGTCTTTTTAAATGAAGAAAATAGAAAAAAACTTAATTCTCTAACTCATCCTGTTATTTTGAAAAATATGGTAGATATTGCCAAAAATTCTGATGCTGAAGTTGTATTTTTACAAATTCCTCTTCTAAACGAAACTATAGATAGATTAGGAAAATTGATAAAAATAGATGAGGTTTGGAATATAACTGCTAGTGATGATATTAGATTCAAAAGACTTATGTCAAGAAAAGGAATGACTGAGGAAATTGCGCATAGAATTATGGAAATTCAATCAGAGTTTGATAATGAAAACTATGATATTTTAACTGTTGAAAATAATGGCGATTTTGAAGAATTAAAAGACAAATTAAATTTATTCTTTGAAAATAGTTGTATAAATGAAGAAAAGAAAAGTGGCTTTTTTGGAAGATTGAAAAAAAATAAAGATTCAGAAATAGTTAAAGAAAATTTAGATGAAGAAATCGATAATACTAATGCAATAAGAAAGGTTACAGAAGATGAATTAGCTAAGATGAGTACTGTTGAAGAAATTTCTAAAAATGAAGATTTAGATAATTTAATTAAACCTGTATTTTTAGAACAAAACGATACTGAAAGTATTGATTTAAACAATTTTGAAAAGCAAGATTCTGTAAATAAACAGCAAACTAAGTTAACTGATTTAACATCTATTAGAAAAGAAGATGAAGTTGATACTAATTCTACTAAAAATGAAGAGAATCAAGAAGAAATATTTTCTGATGAAAAAAATAATAAAGGTAGAAAAAAGAAAAAGATGAAAATGTGGAAAAAATTATTACTTTTAATAGTAACAATATTAATTATATGTAAAGCACTATTTTTGGGAGCGATATATTATGGTGGAAATAATTATCCATTAAATTATATTGAAGAAATACAAAAATACTCTAATGAGTATGGAGTAGATCCTAGAGTCGTTTTGGCAATTATGAGAGTTGAAAGTAATTTCAAAAGCGATGCAACAAGTAAAGTAAATGCAAAAGGATTAATGCAAGTTTTACCTGATACTTCTAAGCATGTTGCAAAGTTATTAAATATAGATGCAAATTCAATAGATCTAAATGATCCAGAAACTAATATTAAAATTGGAACATATTATATAAAATACTTAATGAAAAATTTTAGCAATATGGATACAGTATATGCAGCATATAATGGCGGTATTGGAAATGTTAATACTTGGCTAAAAGATGCCAAATATTCAAATGATGGAATTAGTCTTTATAATATTCCATCATCTGAAACTAAACATTATGTTACAAAAGTAAATAAGGCTTTGAAAGCTTATGAAATATTATATGGAAAGGAATTTCCAACTAAAAAGACTAAAGGATTTTCTAAATTTATAGATAATGTAAAAAATTCTATTAAGTATATTTTTAGAAGTTTTTAAATAATTAGTTTAAAATATTAATTTAAAAATCAATGGAAAAGAGTATCCGTTGATTTTTTTATTGTAAAAATTTTGAATGTATAGGAATTTTAAAATTGAAAAATCTAAAATTGATTATAGCTAATATATATGTTATAATCAGAATAATTTAATAATTTAAATGGAGATTTATATGGGAACTAAAAATAATAATTTTTTAAG
>CABRGI010000093.1 GCA_902470455.1 uncultured Parvimonas sp. | reverse complement strand
TAAGTTTTTCTTTTTCAGAAATTATTTTTGTTGAATATCCCGTTCTGTAAATTTCAATTCTATCTAAGTTTTCCCATTTATATCCTTCAACTAAAATAAAATCATATTCAGTCATTGTTTTTAGAACGTCATCTAATGATTTTTCATAATTTAGGTTTTCAACTGTTATTACTCTATTAGGACTAATCATTTTTACACAACTAGCTCCCGATTGTGAGAATATATAACTGTCTTTACCCTCTCTGTCAAAATCAAATTCTTTATGATGATGTTTTACAACTCCTACTTTTAATCCTTCTTTAGAAAATATCTTTAACAAATTTTTTATCAAAGTTGTCTTTCCAACATTAGAACATTCTCCAACTATGGAAATTGCCCTATTTTTCATATAAAAACTCCGTTTCAATAATTTCTCCCTTAGATATTTCAGTTTGACTTGGAACAATAACTATGGAATTTTTTGAAACCATTGTAGATAAAACGCCGGATTCCTGTCTTTCTTCAATTTCTGTAAAGAATTTTCCGCCTTTGTAGAAAGTATTTGCTCTTAAAATTCTATTTACTTTCGCCTTATTATTAAATCCGTTAATTAATTCACTTTTAACTTTAAGCATATCAACATTTCTATTTTGTAATTTTAAAATTAATGGTCTAACATAAAGATAGAAATTCATAAATGATGCAGCAGGATTTCCGGATAAAGCAAATATGAATTTTCCTTCATATTCTCCGAAGAAAACATGTCCACCAGGTTTTGCCATAACTCTTGTAAAGATTGTTTTAACACCGATTTTATCTAATGCAGTTAAAACAAAATCACTATCTCCTACAGAAATTCCCCCTGTAGAAATAACTATATCACTATTTCTTATAGCTTTTTTATACATATCTACCAAAGTATCCAAATCGTCATTAACTTTTCCATATTGAATAACTTCAGCATTATAGACTTTTGCAAGTTGTTCTATAGTATAACTGTTACTATTTCTTATCTTTCCGTCTTCCATTTCGTCAGTAACATCAAGCAATTCACTTCCAGTAGCAAAAACACTTACCAAAGGAGCTTTATATACTTTAATAAAAGGGATTCCAAGACTAGCTAAAACTCCAATTTCTGCAGGAGTAAGAAATGTCCCTTTTTTAATTATTACATCACCTTTTTTTACATCTTCTCCAAGTCCAATTATATTTTTATTTTTACCTATCGGAGAAAAAATTTTAACTTCCTTTTCATTAAATTCAGTGTCTTCATATCTTACTATACAATTTGCTCCATTTGGAACTTTTGCTCCAGTCATTAATCTAACAGCCTGTCCTTTAGAAACTGACTTTTCAGAAAAATCTCCCGCCATTATAACATCTATAACCTCTAAAACTACAGGATTTTCTTTACTTGCATTAACAACATCATCTTCTCTAAAAGCGTATCCGTCTAAAGGTGATTTAGCAAAATTAGGTATATTAACTTTTGAAATTATATCTTCAGCAATAACTTTTCCAAGAGCGTCATTAAAATATAACTTTTCAAATTTTTCTTCTATACTAATTTCTTCAGCCAGTTTTCTTGCTTCTTTTAATTCAATTGGCGAAAAATTATTAATTATCATGTTCTTCTCCTATATTTTCATAATCATATTTTTTCCTAAGTTCTCTTTCCCTAAGCCTTTTTTCTTTTCTTTCTCTCATTTTTCTTTTTTGGTCAAATGAGTAAATATCGTTAAGATTTATTAAAGTATTTAGAATAAATATAATAACAGTAATTATAGAAAGTCCTTTGTTTCCGCCAATAACTTTAGAAATAAGAGCTAAAAAGATAATAATTCCAATTCTAAAATTAACTTTTCTTCCTAATAATATTGGTTCTAAAACTAGTCTTACACTCAATATTGTAAGATATAATATCGCTAAATTTGATGAAATTACAGTTTCACCATTAATTAAATTAATTGCTATTTGGTAAGAAATATAAAGTCCATTTCCTATAATTGGAACAATTTCTAAAGCACCCATAATCAAGCCGGCTTTAAATTTACCAGAATAATTCATGAGATAAACTGCAACTAATGAAGTAAGTAATGCTAATAAAACTAGTATTCCTTGAACTTGTAGGTAGTCTTTAAAAGTTTTTTTACCTTTTTTAAGCATAGCTTTTATATAATTTAGATACATCTTCCTTCCTCCTTTACATTTTTTCTAATAATTGATACATATTTTTTTTATAATTATCTACACCAGGTTGATCAAACGGATTAACATCTAGCATATATGCTGAAATAGCACAAGACATTTCAAAAAAGTAAATTAATTTCCCAATATTGTACGCATCAAGTTTTGGAACCTTAATTCTAATAGTTGGAACATCTCCGTCTGTATGTGCCTTTCTCGTTGCAGTTACAGCAACTTTATTTATATCATTTAATGACTTTTTGGATAAATAATTCAAATTGTCAAAATCCTCTTCTACAAAAGGAATAATAATATCATTCTTTAATTTTTCAACCTCAATTATAGTTTCAAAGGTTATTTTATTTCCGTCTTGAATCATTTGTCCGAAAGAATGTAAATCTCTTGTGAAAATAGCACTTTCTACATAAAGTCCCTTACCATTTTTCCCTTCACTTTCAGCAAACAATTGTTTCCACCACTCTTGAAGATATGAAAGTTTAAATTCATGAGCAACTAAATATTCTATTTCCTTTTTTTTGTCCTTAAACATTGCATTTCTAATAATTGCATATCTTAAGGAAATATTATCTAAACTTTTTTTCACATATTCCTCTAAACCATCATTTGCTCCAAGTAAAATTGCATCAGTATCAATTCCTGCACACATAATCGGAAATAGTCCAACTGCTGTTAAAACTGAAAATCTTCCTCCTATATCATCAGGAACACAAAAAGTCTCATATCCAACTTTATCACTAAATTCTTTTAACAATCCGCATTCCGAATCAGTTGTAACAACAATTCTTTTTTTCGACTCTTTTCCATATTTTTCTTCGCATATTTCTTTCAAAACTCTAAAAGCAACTGCTGTTTCAAATGTGCTTCCTGATTTTGAAATTACATTTATATAAAAATCCTTATCCCTTATATATTCTACTAATTCACTTAAATAGTCACCACTTAAATTATTTCCGGCAAATACAATATCTATACCTTCTTGTTTGAAATAAGGCTTTAATGCTTTTATAATGGCTTTAGATCCAAGAAAACTTCCACCAACACCTACTACTACAAGAACTTCCGATTTTTTTACTTTTTCAGAAAATTCTTTCATTCTTGAATATTCTTCTCTATCATAAACTTCAGGAAGAGTTACCCAACCTAAAAATTTACTCCCTAAACCATCTTTGTTTAAAATAAAATCCAATGCCTTAAAAGCCTCTTTTTCATAATTACAAAAATTCAAATCTTCTGAAAAATCTAGCTCAAAATTATTTGTCATTATAAAACCCTCATACTTAATAATGCAATATCATCTTCTTGAATTCCACATCTAAATTCAGAAACATCTTCAACCAACTTGTCTAAAAGTTCTTTATCAGATAATGAATTTTTATATTTATCAACTACATTAAAAAATCTTTCTTCTCCATATTCTTCTCTATCTTCATTTTTTGTTTCAGTAAGCCCATCTGTATAAAATAGAACACAATCTCCATGGCATAATTTTACATTACCCACAGAATATCTACTATCTTGAAATAGCCATGAAATTGGCAAACCACTTAACTCTAAACGTACATTTTTTTCCTTATTAAATAAAATAGGAATTGAATTATGCCCTGCATTTGAATATTCAAACTCACAAGTTGCCTTATTGTAAATACCTAAAAATATTGTAAAGTACATTTCTAAATTTAACTTTGAAAATTCTTTTGATAAAGCTCTTATTATTTCCCTAGGATGTTCAATTTTCCTTCCATGAATTAACATTCTAACAGAAAATTTTATAAACATTGTTATCATACTTGCTGAAATACCATGTCCCATAACATCAGCCATATATACACATGTTTTATTATTAGGTAATTCTATTACATCAAAAAAATCTCCAGATAATTGATCTGATGATATATATTTATATTCTAAATTTAGGCCTTCACTATGGCTTAATTTAGATAAAAGACTTTTTTGTATATCTGACGCGGTCAACATATCATTTTTTACCATTTGTTGATATTTTATTAAATCTTTTTGAAGTCTATTTTCCTCTGTAATATCACGAAATACTTCAATACAACCCCAATATTCATTCTTGTCATCAAAAATCGGACTACTTTTTACCAAAAAATCCCTTGCTCCAACAGACAATAATTCTGTTTCCACATCTTCCTTGTGACCAATTGGAGCAACACATTTTAGAGAAGAAAAAATCTTATCGTTTTTATGTATATCTTCATCTGAAAAAACACAAAATTTCCCTTCTTCATTTTCTAAAAATTTCTTCATACTGGAATTAGTATAGACAATTAAACCTGTTTTATCAAAAACTCTGACTAAATCTTCCATAAAATCTACCAATTCAAAATTCCAATGTGTAAATTTATCTATATACATTCTACTATCTCCCACTATCTTGGCTTAGGACCGTAAAATTGATAGAAATCAACTTTAATTCTTCCGTTAAAGAGTTTCCTCTTTCTATCAGCTTTTTTTCCATATAATCTTTCAAAATTTTCCATACTTGTTATTAAATATACCGACCAAGTATCTAATTCTTTAAATTTTTTTCCAAAATCTCTATAAAGTCTTTCAACTTCTTCAACATCTCCCATACGTTCACCATAAGG
>CABRGI010000092.1 GCA_902470455.1 uncultured Parvimonas sp. | reverse complement strand
GTGTAACGAAGTCGAAAGATCTCATACTTTTGCTTGTAAACAAGTAAAAGTAAATGTATAGCAGATACATAATAAATCTTGTTTAGATTTCTTTCGGGAATACTATTGATTGTAAACAAACAAATAGTCGAGATGACGTATTGGGGGCGTTTCTCTACAAAGTACTATGACGTGAAGCATTTTGTTTTTCATTATATCCATAATTTCAAATACAAAAGTAGATTAAGTTTTTTGTGAAACAATAAAAAATATTTTTACTTTTTTGTGAATTTGAGTTATAATATATCTGTAGTTAATAATAATAGTTATTATTTAGATATTGAGGAGGTTTGTTATGTGTACTACAATTCTTATAGGTAAAAAAGCAAGTTATGACGGTTCAACTTTGGTTGCCCGTATTGAAGATTCTTCAGCGGGAATGTTTAAATCGAAAAAATTTATTGTTGTTGAACCTAAAGATCAACCAATTCATTACAAATCCGTTCGTACAGATTGTGAAATTGAATTGCCTAAAAATCCTATGCGTTATACTTGTTTGCCAAATGTAAATAAATGGCGTGGAGTTTGGGGAGCTTGCGGTGTAAATGAAAAAAATGTTTCAATGACTGCAACTGAAACAATTACTACAAACGAAAGGGTTTTAGGAGCAGATCCTTTAGTAGAATTTGAACCTGGTATTATAAAAAAAGGCGGAATAGGAGAAGAAGATTTTGTTGTAATCACTCTTCCTTATATAAATAGTGCTAAAGAGGGTGTTGAAAGGCTTGGTGCATTAATAGAAAAATATGGGACTTATGAAAGTAATGGAATTGCTTTTCAAGATGTTGATTCTATTTGGTGGTTTGAAACAATAGGCGGTCATCATTGGATGGCAAGAAGAGTTCCTGATGAGGTTTATGTTGTAATGCCTAACCAGTTGGGAATTGACTATTTCGACTTTGAAGATGCTTATGGAGAAAAGGAAGAATTTATGTGTTCTTCAGATTTGAAAGAATTTGTTGAAGAAAATTTCCTTGATTTATCTCTTGCACCACTTTTTGATGAAGATGATGATGAATATGATGATGCTTTCAATCCGAGAGATGCTTTTGGAAGTCATTCAGATGCGGATTACACTTACAATACACCTCGTGCTTGGGTAATGCTTAGATATTTTAACCCAAATACTTTTGACTGGGATGGCGAAAATGCTGAATTTAAACCACATAGCGATAATCTTCCTTGGTGTATGATTCCTGAAAAGAAGATTACAATAGAAGATGTTAAGTATATTATGTCTAATCACTATCAAGGAACTCCATATGATCCATATCTAAAGATTGGAGATTCTTCACAAAAGGGTAAATTTAGACCTATAGGCATAAATCGTAATGATGTTTTGGCTCTAGTTCAAATAAGACCTTATATGCCTGAAGAAATCAGAAGTATTGAGTGGCTATCTTTCGGTTCAAATGTATTTAATGCAATAATCCCATATTATGCAAATATTACAAAAACACCTGAATATTTAGAAAATACGACTCTTACTCCTTCAACAGATAATTTCTATTGGATAAATCGTATTATCGGAGCACTTTGCGATGCACATTTCCCTTCAACAGCTTCTCATGTTGAAAGATACCAAAATGCAGTTCAATCAAAATGTCGTACATTCTTGAATAAATATGATAAAGAATTTTTGAAAAACAAATCAAATATAAAGAATGTTCACGAATTTTTAGAAAAAGCAAATGATGAGATAACAGATTTTGTAAAAGACCAAACAAATGATTTACTTGATAAGACACTTTTCACAGCAAGTTGTGAAATGAAAAACGGATTTTCAAGATCAGATGCTTAAAAGACTTTAATATTAAATGCCGTCAGAAATGACGGCTTTTTTGTTGAAATATACTTTCTTTTAAATCGGTCCTTAAAATTTTTACTTAAAGCAAAAAATATGGTAAAATATGTAGAGCTAAAACATACTAAAAGGAGAAGAAATGAGTATTTTAACTGTAAAAAATTTGAGCCACAGCTTTGGTGGTCGTCAAATACTTAAAGATGTAAATTTTAGACTTTTAAAAGGTGAACATATAGGACTTGTTGGACCAAATGGAGAGGGAAAGAGTACTTTTTTGAACTTGGTTACGGGAAAACTTGAAGCTGAAGAGGGAAGTATCGAATGGGCAAAGAGAGTAAGAATTGGATACCTTGACCAACATTCTGTAATCGGTGCTGACATGACTGTTCGTGATGTTTTAAAATCAGCTTTTTCATATCTTTTTGAAGTTGAAAGTGAATTAAATGATATTTATATGAAAATGGGCGAGTTATCAAGTCAAGAACTTGATGATATAATGATGGATGCAGCGGAGCTTCAAGAATTACTTGAAACGAATGACTTTTATATGATTGATTCCAAGATTGATGAAATTTCTCATAATATGGGAATTAAAGAATGGCTTGATAGACCTGCTTTTGACCTTTCAGGTGGACAACGTTCAAAGATTTTACTTGCAAAATTGCTTTTAGAAAAGCCTGATATTTTGCTTCTGGACGAGCCGACAAACTACTTGGACGAGGAGCATATAAATTGGCTTAGAAGATATTTACAAAATTATGAAAATGCCTTTATTTTAATTTCTCATGATATTTCATTTTTAAATTCTGTAATCAACTTGATTTACCATGTTGAAAATTGTGAAGTAAATAGATATGTTGGAGATTATGATGAGTTTTTAAGACTAAAAGAGTTAAAACAAAGACAAATTGAAGCTGCTTACAAAAAACAACAACAGGAAATTCAAGAGCTTGAGGACTTTGTTCAACGTAATAAGGCGAGAGTTGCTACAAGAAATATGGCGATGTCAAGACAGAAAAAACTTGATAAAATGGAAAAGATTGAGCTTGTAAGGGAAAAGCCAAAGCCTGAATTCTATTTTGAAACAGCTCCTTCCACAAGTAGATTAATTTTTGAAACAGAAGATTTGGTAATAGGTTATGACAAGCCTATAAGTAAGCCTTTAAATCTTCGTATGGAAAGAGGAGATAGAATTGCCATTGTAGGAGCGAACGGACTTGGTAAGACAACTCTTGTAAATACAATTCTTGGAAATATTAAAGCTATTTCAGGTTCTGTTTCTTTCGGTCAAAACTTGGCAATAGGATATTTTAAACAAGAAGAACATTATGACAATAATAATACACCTATTGATGAGATGTGGGAGAAATTTCCGAGTTGGGAGCAATTTAAAATTCGTGCTGCCCTAGCAAAATGTTCTCTAACAACTGTGCATATAGAATCACAGATGAAAGTTTTAAGCGGTGGAGAACAGGCAAAGGTCAGACTTTGTAAGATTTTAAATGAAAAGACAAATATCCTAATGCTTGATGAACCTACAAACCATCTTGATCCTGAGTCAAAGGAGGAATTGAAAAGAGCCTTAAAGGAATACAAGGGAGGAATCTTTTTAATCTCTCACGAAAAGGACTTTTATACAGATATAGCGACAGAAATTTGGAATATGGAAGATTTTTCGCTATTATAATTAATATTTGGATAAAAGATTGGGAAAGCCCAATCTTTTTTTGTGAAAACTTTTAAACTTTAGGCACAAAAAATAAAAAAAACAGATAAAAAACATATACAAAATCATTGCGAATTTATATTTATAATATAGAATTTTTAGCGGTGTTACTAGTTGACAATGTAGCCTTTTTATAGTATATTTATTATGGTTATTCTCTAAAAAGAATAACAATATTTATAAGGAGTAGATTTATGAAAAAGAAATTAGTAATGCTGATGCTTGCTTCTCTTATTTTACCGAATATGTTGTTTTTCGGTAAGCCAAATCATGAAGTTAGAGCAGAACAAAAGAAAGAAACAGTTAATTTGAATATCGTTCCATATGTAAACGGATATAAGTTGAACGGTTTTGACAAAATTGATGCAGAAGCATTAAAAGTAGGAGTTTTCTATTATGATTACTCCACAATGGAATCAGTTAGATTATATTCCGAAGCAAACGGAAAAAATTTAATTGTAAAACAAATACAAAAAAATATTCAAGGAGCTTTGCTTGATGTTACTAATGAGGAAGAAGCTAATGAGTATGGAATTAGAGTTAGAGGTGCTGACTTTAAATACTATGAAGGAAAGCAAGTTCCAATATTCACAAATCTTGAAGCTACATACCCTCAAGAACCTAATTATTTAAAAACTAAAGAAGATAGTATTTTGGCTATTAATTACGAATTAAAATATGATTTAAAACTTAATTTTGAAAATGAAGATTTTGCAAAAAATGTTGAAATAAAACTTTTAGATCATGATAACAGAACTGTAGAAATTGAAAAAGAAGTTCAAGGAAATTCCGTAATTATCAAAAATATTGAATATAATCCTGTTAAGTCTTCTTTAAAATTAAAATTGGATAAAAAAATATTTAAGCTTAAATCAAATGAAAATGCATCCGCTAATGAACAAGAGTCTAATGTTTTTATGTTAACTCCCGGTTTTAAAAATAAAAAAGTTAATGATGCAGGACGTTTAGAAATATCTATAGATGTAGAAGAATTTATAAAGGAAGTTACACAACCTTTAAATATTCCTGACAAGGCTTTGAGACAAGAAGTATATAAACAAAATCCGGAAGTTCTTAACCATATACCTGCAGATGTTAATCAGGAAGAAGCAAAATCTAATTTTAATATCTATGAATCACAAGTGGAATATATTAAAAAGTTAAAAATTTCAGAAAATGTTGATACAACAGGGGTTGAACAATTAACTAATGTATATCTTTTAGAAGT
>CABRGI010000091.1 GCA_902470455.1 uncultured Parvimonas sp. | reverse complement strand
TGCAAGTACAACTCCTACCAAAGTTACATTTGGAAAGTCGAGTCCTTTTGAAATCATCTGAGTACCAATTAGAATATCAATTTCTTTATTTTTCATCTTTTGATAAACTTCTTCATAGACTCCTTTTTCCTTTGAAGTATCTGCATCTATTCTACAAACTTTAGCATCTTTAAAAGTATTTTTAATATATTCTTCCAATGCTTCAGTTCCAAAGCCGAATTCTTTTATGGATTGTTTAAAACAATTTGGACATATTTTAGGTTTTGGTTTAGTTCTTCCACACATATGACAAATACAAACATCTTTTCTATTATCTTTATGATAAGTCATAGAAATATCACAATAATCGCATTTTTGAACATAACCGCAACTTCTACAAAAAACGAAAGAGCTTCTTCCACGCTTATTTAAAAATAAAATTACCTGTTCTTTTCTATCTAAAGTTTTCTGAATTTCTTCATAAAGACTATTACTTAAAATACTTTTATTTCCAAGCAACAATTCTTCACGCATATCAACAATTTCAACTTCGGGTAAAGAATTTTTTGTAGCTCTGTTTTTTAATTCTAAAAGTTTAATGTCATCATTACTTGTTCTTGCATAGATATTTACAGACGGAGTTGCAGAACCTAAAACAAGTTTTGCCCCTGACAATCCGACTAAATATTCTGCCACTTCGTGAGTATAATATTTTGGATTTTGGTCGCTTATATAACTTGATTCATGTTCCTCGTCAATTATTACAAGACCTAGATTCTTGATTGGAGAAAAAATCGCAGATCTAGCTCCAACTACAATTTTTATATCCTTGTCTTGAATTTGTTTCCATTGATTTAATTTTTCAATCATTGTAAGTCTGGAATGGATAATTGCAATATCATTTCCAAAACGTCCTGAAAATCTCTCTATGGTCTGTGGTGTAAGACTAATTTCAGGAACTAAAATTATACTGCTTTTTCTCTGTTCTAACATATTTTCAACAAGTTGCAAATATATTTCAGTCTTTCCACTTCCAGTTATTCCATGAATTAAAAATTTATTGTTTTCGGAATTTAAAATATTGTCTAAAACATCTTTTTGTTCTTTATTTAGCTTTAATTTTTTATAGCTACTTTTTTCTTCAATAGTTTTTTTATAAATTTTATTTTCAGTTAAAACAAGTGCCTCCATTGAAATCAAAGAATCTACTACAGCTTTTGTAAAGTTGTTTTCTCTTAATTCTTTAACACTTACAAAATCTTTTCCTTTTAAAAAATTCAAAAGTTCTAATTGTTTTACTGCATTTTTACGAATTTTTAAAAAATCAAAGTCTTCATTAAATTTAACAAATTTTTCTAAAAATTTATTTTCAGAGTTGTTATATTTGTATTTTTTTACTAAAATTTCATTTTCAATTAGATAATTTACCTTTTTATCATCATTATAAAATTCTCGAATTTCTAAAATGTTCCTTCTCTTTGATAAAAATTCAACCTCAACAATAGAAAGCTCGTTCGATTTTTCTTTATTTAAAACAAAAAATTCTTCAATTTTACTCCAGTCTCCGGGAGGCAAAACACAATTTAGACAATAGGAAAGATTTGTAATGTATTTTTCACTCATAAACTTTGCAAGTTTAATCTGTGTTTTACTTACAATTTCCTTTTCATCTATAACCATGTTAATTTCTTTGAACTTTATATCTGTTTCAACATCTTTTTCATCTAAAATATTTATAACAAGTCCAACTGTTCCCTTATTTCCTTTACCAAAAGGAACAATTACCCTCTTACCTACTGAAATTTCTTCTTCTATATTTTTAGGGATTTTATAAGTAAAAATATTTTCAGCCCTTGATAGTAAAAAAGACTTAACAACAACTTCTGCTAACATATTTTCTCCAAAATAGCATCTAAAATTTTATCTGCAATTTCTCTCTTAGTTAAAACTTCCGTTTCAATTTCACTATCTTTAGTAATGATAGTAACCTTATTAAAATCAGAACCAAAGCCCCTATCTTTTAATGAAACGTCATTTGCAACTATCATATCCAAATTTTTATTCTTCATCTTTGAAATTGCATAATCTTTAACTGAATTTGTTTCAGCTGCAAAGCCTACAACAAATTGTGATTTTTTGTGCTCTGAAATACTTTTTAAAATATCAATATTATTTTCAATTTCAATATTTTCAAAATTTTCAGTCTTTTTGATTTTAAAATCTTTTTTATTTTTTACCTTAAAATCAACTGGTGCAGCAGGCATAATCAAAATATCTGCCTCGTCAAAATTTTCTTTAAGAGAGTTATACATATCTTCATTAGTTTTTACATCAATATATTCAATTCCAAATTTTCTGTAATCACTATTAACTTTTCCACAAACTACTTTTACATCAGCTCCACGTCTTTTAGCACATAGTGCCAATTCATTTCCCATTTTTCCACTACTGTAATTTGAAATGTATCTAACCGGATCAATGTCTTCAACTGTAGCACCATTTCCTATTAACACCTTTTTTCCTAGTAAATCTTTTTTTACAAAATAACTCTCAATTTCTTCAAAAATTCTTTCAGTAGTAGGAAATTTTCCTTTTCCATAGTCTCCACAAGCAAGACGACCATAATCCGGACTTAAAACAATATGTCTTTCTTTTAAAGCTTCAATATTTTTTTGAGTTACCGGATTTTCATACATATTAACATTCATAGATGGCACTAAAATCATCTTTTTTGTATGTGCTAGTACAATATTTGTAATCAAATTATCTGCAATTCCGTGAACAATTTTAGCCATAGTATTTGCAGTTAGTGGTGCAATAACAAAACAATCTGCATTTTTTGCAAGTTTTATATGCTTAACTTGACTATCCATATCTCTTTCATAAACATCACTATAAACTTTATTTTGACTTATTGTTTCAAAAATTAAAGGATTTATAAGTTTAGTTGCGTTTTCAGTCATAACAACATTAACTTCATATCCAGCCTTAACCAACATACTTACCAAGTCTAAAGACTTGTAAATTGCAATTCCCGAAGTTACTCCAACTAAAATATTTTTTTTCATCTTAATCTTCCTTTTCTTTTTTAGTTACCTTTTGAGCCACTATTTCTTGAAGTGCTTGAGTAATTGGTTTTTGAGCATCTGTTTCCATTAAATTTTTAGATCCATTTACAATTCTTCTAGCTCTTTTACTTGTCATAACAACTAAAGCATATCTACTCTTATCAATTTTTTCTAATTCTTTAAATGATGGATTTATCATCTTTCATTCCTCCTATTTAATCTTTAATCTTTCGGCTTCAATAATAGCCTTCATTTTATCTACACTTTCATCTATAAAATCATTCACTATGGAATAATTATATTCATTTAAAAATTCAACTTCTTTTTTTGCATTATTCATTCTTAAATTTACAGTTTCTTCATCTTCCGTTCCACGTTCTACAAGTCTTCTCTTTAATTCTTCAAAATCAGGTGGTAAAACAAAAACCAAAACTGCATCCGGATAATTTTTCTTAACTTGTAGTGCACCTTGAACGTCAATTTCTAAAATTACAACATCTCCATTATCAATAGAATTTAAAACAAAATCTTTTGGAGTTCCATAATAATTTCCGTGAACTCTTGCATACTCTAAAAGTTTTTTATCTGCTATCATCTTTTCAAACTCATCATTTGAGACGAAAAAATAGTTTTTTCCATGTTCTTCATTAGGTCTTTTATTTCTACTAGTTGCAGAAATTGAATACTTAATATCTTTATTATCTCTTAATAAAATATCACAAATAGTACCTTTACCAACTCCTGACGGACCTGAAACAACCATCAAAAATCCCTTTTTCATATTACCTCCAAAACTATTCAACATTTTGAATTTGTTCTCTAAGTTTCTCTATAATAACCTTCATTTCAATAACATAAGTTGAAATCGCATAATTATTTGATTTACTTGCTATTGTATTGATTTCTCTATTCATCTCTTGTAATAAAAATTCAATTTTTTTACCAACTTGACTTTCTAAATTTAAAAACTCCTTAAAATTTTGAATATGTGAATGAAGTCTTGTGATTTCTTCACTTATATCAAGTTTATCTGTATAAAAAATCACTTCAAGATTTAATCTATTAACTTCACTTTCAGATAATTCATCAGAAAATTCATTTAGTTTTAATTTTAATCTCTCAATTTGATTATTTAAAACATCCTCTTTCCTATCTATGATATTTCCTAAATTATTTTCAAAAGCCAAAAGATTGTCCAACAAATCCTTATTAAGATTTTCTCCCTCAACAATTCTCATTGAAACAAGCTCATCAACCGCCTTTTCAACAGACTCTAAAACATTCTTTTTCAAATAATCTTCGTCTATTTCAGAAGTTTTAACATCAACTACATTCTCATTTCTAACAATATGCCCTATACTTACAGAACTTTCAATTCCAAGTTTTTCAGAAATGTTTTTATAAGCCTCAAAATAAGCAGAAGCTAAATCATAATTAACATCTAAAGCAGAATTACTTTCAGAAAACTTTTGTTTTCCTCTTATAAAAATATCAACTCGTCCTCTTGACAATTTTTTTCTTACAACTTTTTTTATATCTTCTTCACAAAAATTTAAAAAATATGGTAGTTTAACTTGAATATCTAAAAATTTATGATTTACAGCTTTCATCTCGAAAGACAAATCATAATTTTCATCAACGAACTCACTTCTACCATAACCGGTCATTGATTTTAACATCTTTTTCTCCTTAAACATTTATATTATTTTTATATTAATAAATTATAAATCGAACAAAAAATTTTTACAATACTTTGTTAC
>CABRGI010000090.1 GCA_902470455.1 uncultured Parvimonas sp. | reverse complement strand
TGGAGTTTTTCTGTTCTTTAATGCAGATATCCAAGCATAAGCAGTTTCTTTTGCATCACAAGGTCTATACATTGAAACATTTGGTGTAGATCTGAACATTGCTAAATGTTCAATTGGTTCATGTGTAGGTCCGTCTTCTCCAACTCCAATGCTATCATGAGTTAAAACATAAATAACACCTTGATTCATAAGTGCAGAAAGTCTTACAGCAGGTTTTAAATAGTCGCTGAAAACAAAGAATGTTGCACAATATGGTAAAAGTCCTCTATGTAGTGAAATACCATTACAGATTGCAGCCATTGCATGTTCTCTTACTCCAAAGTGAATATTTTTTCCACTTCTATTTTCAGGTGAATAGTAGTCAAATTCTTTCATTGTTGATTTATTTGATGGTCCTAAATCCGCTGAGCCTCCAAAAAGATTTGGAAGTAATTTAGAAAATCTGTTAAGAACAATTCCGCTTGATTCTCTTGAAGCCATATCCTTATCAAATTCAATAATTGATGGGTCATTTAAGATTTCTTCGTCAATTTCTTCTTTCATAAATTTTTGGAATAAGTCATATTTTTCAGGATATTTAACTTTATATTCTCCAAGTAGTTTTTCCCATTCGTCAATAAAAGTATTCTTTTTTTCAACTACTTCTTTCATATATTTTTTAACTTCTTCAGGAACGTAAAAACTTTCTTCGTATTCCCAACCTATATTTTTCTTAAATGTTGGAATATTATCTTCTCCTAATGGTTCTCCATGTGCTGAAGCACTTCCCTCTTTGGTTGAACCATATCCAATTTTTGTCTTTATTTCTATTAATGAAGGCTTATCAGTTAATTTTGCTCTTTCTATTGCTTCTTTAATTTCGTTAATATTATTACCATCTGCAACAAAATAAGTATCCC
Source organism: uncultured Parvimonas sp. (assembly GCA_902470455.1). Taxonomy (GTDB): domain Bacteria; phylum Bacillota; class Clostridia; order Tissierellales; family Peptoniphilaceae; genus Parvimonas. Next base: position 3,911 of record CABRGI010000090.1, on the reverse strand, counting down.
AACCAAGAGCTTCATATCTACCTATAACATTTTCGCTAAAAGCAGTTGAAGTATCTCCCTCAATAGTAATATTATTGCTATCGTATAAAACTATAAGTTTTCCTAATTTTAATGTACCTGCAAGTGAAGATGCTTCATTGCTGATTCCTTCCATAAGACAACCGTCTCCAACGATTGAATAAGTATAGTGATCTACTATTTTACAATCGTCAGTATTGAAAATTGAAGCTAAATGACTTTCAGCTAATGCCATACCAACTGCCATTGAAACACCTTGTCCAAGTGGTCCTGTTGTTGCATCTATTCCAGCAGTATGTCCATATTCAGGATGTCCCGGAGTCAAGCTGTCAATTTGTCTAAAATTCTTTATATCTTCAATACTAACACCATAATCAAATAAATGAAGTAATGAATATAAAAGCATAGAACCATGTCCTGCTGATAAAATAAATCTATCTCTGTCAAACCAATTTGGATTTTTAGGAGAAATCTTCATACAATCATTAAATAAAGTAAATGCCATTGGTGATGCTCCAAGAGGAAGTCCGGGATGTCCTGACTTTGCTTTTTGAATAGCATCAGCACTTAATGTTCTCATAGTATTAATACATAAATTCTTAATTTCCATATCATTCCCTCACTTAAATATATTATTTTTTTAAATAAACTTAACGAATTAATTATATCAATAAATACATTTTTTTTCAATAGAAAAGGTAGTGCACAACACACTACCTTTTAGCATTTTTTATTCTATTTATTTTCGTCTTCGTCAACTACTTCATAGTCAGCATCAACTACATCATCTTTCTTTGGTTCTGCTCCTTGTCCTTGTGGGTTAGCATTTTGATATAATTTTTCTGAAATTTTGTAGAATTCTTGAGTTAAAGCGTCATTCTTTGCTTTAATGTCTTCAACATTGTCAGTTGTTATAGCTGATTTTAAATCTTCTAATTTTGCATTAACTGCAGATTTTTCATCTTCTGAAATTTTTCCTTCTAAATCTTTTAAAGTTTTTTCAGTTTGATAGATTAAGGATTCAGCATTATTTTTAGTTTCTACAACTTCTTTTTTCTTCTTATCTTCTTGAGCAAATTGTTCTGCTTCTCTTACTTTCTTATTAATTTCATCTTCAGATAATTTTGTTGATGCAGTAATTGTAATCTTTTGTTCATTTCCAGAGCCTAAATCTTTAGCACTAACATTTACAATTCCGTTAGCATCTATATCAAAAGTAACTTCAATTTGTGGAATTCCTCTTGGAGCAGCAGGAATACCTGTTAATTGGAATCTTCCTAATGTTGTATTATCATGAGCAAATTCTCTTTCACCTTGTAAAACATGGATATCTACTGCTGTTTGTCCATCTGCAGCAGTTGAGAAAATTTGACTTTTTTTAGCAGGAATAGTTGAATTTCTTTCGATTAATCTTGTCATTACACCACCCATTGTTTCGATACCTAATGACAATGGAGTTACGTCTAATAATAATAAATCTTTAACTTCTCCTGTTAAAACACCACCTTGAATTGCAGCACCGATAGCAACACATTCATCAGGGTTAATATCTTTTTGTGGTTCTTTTCCAATTAATTTTTTAACAGCTTCTTGTACAGCTGGAATTCTTGTTGAACCACCAACTAGAAGAACTTTATCAATTTCAGATGCAGTAAGTCCAGCATCACTTAATGCTTCTCTAACCGGAACTAATGTTTTATCAATTAAGTCTGAAGATAATTCTTCGAATTTTGCTCTCTTAATATCCATATTCATATGAACAGGAGCTCCATCAATAGCTGTAATAAATGGTAAGTTTACATTTGTAGTCATTGTTGTTGAAAGTTCTTTTTTAGCTTTTTCTGCAGCATCTTTTAATCTTTGCATTGCTGTTACATCTTTACTTAAATCAATACCATTTTCTTTTTTGAATTCTGAAATCATATATTTCATTAAAACTTCGTCAAAATCATCTCCACCAAGTCTATTGTTACCTCTTGTAGCTAAAACTTCAAATACTCCGTCTCCAATTTCCAAAATAGAAACGTCAAATGTACCACCACCAAGGTCAAATACCATTATCTTATGTTGTTCAGTATCTTTGTCCATTCCATAAGCAAGGGCTGCAGCAGTTGGTTCGTTTATAATTCTCTTAACATCTAAACCTGCAATTTTTCCGGCATCTTTTGTAGCTTGTCTTTGGCTATCTGTGAAGTATGCAGGAACTGTTATTACAGCTTCTGTAACAGTTTCTCCTAAATAACTTTCAACATCTGATTTAATCTTTTGTAAAATCATTGCTGAAATTTCTTGTGGGCTATATTCTTTATCATCAATTTTTACTTTATAATCTGTACCCATTTCTCTCTTAATAGAAGTTATTGTTCTTGCTGCATTTGTAATTGCTTGTCTTTTAGCAGTTTCTCCTACTAATCTTTCTCCATTTTTTGTAAAAGCAACAACTGAAGGAGTAGTTCTATTTCCTTCTACGTTTGCTATAATTGTTGGTTCTCCACCTTCCATAACAGCTACTGCTGAGTTTGTTGTACCTAAATCAATACCTATAATTTTTGACATAATCTTTTCCTCCTTATTATTCACTAACTTTAACCATACTTGGTCTAATTACTTTATCTTTAATTTTATATCCTTTTTCAAAAGTTTCCAATACGATACCACTTTCTACTCCATCTTTACTTTCAGTCATAACTGCATTATGCAAATTTGGATCAAAAACGGCTCCATCACTCTCTATTTCCTCAACCGTTTCAGACTTTAAAACTGATTCAAATTGATCTTTAATCATAACAAAACCTTTAATTGTATCATCCTCTAAATTAGCATGAGTAAAAGCTCTATTAAAATTATCTAAAACAGGTAACAATTTTAAAATTAAGTCTTCATTTGCAAGGATAATAGAATTCGATTTTTCTCTTTCAGTTCTGTTCTTGTAATTTATAAAATCAGCTTGAAGCCTTAAAAGTTGATTTTTTAATTCTTCAATTTCTGAATTTAATTTTTTTTCAACTTCATCAGAAGAGTTTTGTTCTAAAGCTTTTTCTTCCACTTTTTCAGTAGTTTCTTCTTTAATCTCATCTTCTAATTCTTTTTTATCTTTTTTCAACTATTTCGCCTCCCGTCATTTTAAAATATCTCTAAATCTATCATTTAAACTTAACATAGTCGATATTATCTTTTCATAATCCATTCTTGTTGGACCAATAACTGCAATTTTCCCTTTACTTCCATCTCCAAGATCATAAGATGTAGCAACTATTGTATTTTCATTTAAAAAGTCCTTATTATTTTCACGACCTATACTGACATATATTTCATCCTCACTATAGCTCAAGAACAAATTCTCCAATTCGCTCTTATCCTCTAAGAAATGAATAAGCTCTTTAGCTTTATTCAAATCTCTGTATTCAGGAAAATTAAATATATTCGAAATACCTTCAAGTTCAATACTAGATTTTTCAGTCTTTGAAATTTCATTTCCTATTAAATCAGAAATATCTGTTATAAAAGGAATTTTTGAAACAAAAGTAAGTTTTAAATATTCTAACCTTTCGTTTAAATCCGAAACTTTAACATTTATCAAATACTTCTTTAAATAAAATATCAAATCCTGTAAAAGTTCTCCACTAAGTTCTGTTTTCGAATCAAAAACTGTATTAATAACTTTTCCATTATCGAAAACTAATACTAAAACATAACAATTTCCGCTAATATTTATAACGTCGATACTCTTAACTGAACAATCCATATAATCTGTAATCATTGTTGCAGTTATACATTCCGTTACCTCCGAGATAATTTTTGCAGATTCTTTAAAAATTTTACTCTTTTCATTAATATGTTTTGATAAAATGTCAATTCCGTAAGTGTTTTTAGAAATCTCATCAAAATGCGAA
>CABRGI010000089.1 GCA_902470455.1 uncultured Parvimonas sp. | reverse complement strand
TTTATCCCGAGAAATTTCAGCTCCGTTTTCAGACTCAGTTGTAATCTTTCCTGATTCTTCATCTTGATAAATTTCCAAATCTTTATTTTCCATAAAGCCCTCCTAAAATAAATATGTATGATAACATTATATATATATATATATATATTAAGTCAAGACTTAAATAAAAGTTTAAAAAAAATTTTTTACTTTAAGTAAATAATTGCTTAAATACAAAATCTTAAAAACAAGCAAAAAAAGGTCCAGCAATACTACTGAACCAATAATTTTTTATTTAATATTATAATCCTAATGCTTTTGATAATTCAGCTTTGTCAAAGCCAACCATTTCTACATCATCAACACAGATTACAGGAACACCCATATGTCCTTTTGCCATTAATTCTTTTCTAGCTTCTAAATCAGTTGAAACATTCTTTTCAACATATTCTACATTGTTTGCCTTTAAGAATTCTTTTGCTTGTTTACAATATGTACAAGACTCACTTGAATAAACTACTACTTTTGCCATTTTAATTTCCCCCTAAAACATTTTTTTAATTTATAAAATATTTCCAATATTTTTACACTAAATTTATACCCTTTGATTTTTTATTTAAACAAAGTATAAATCATTTTTATCATATAAAATGATAAATAAATTTTATTTTAGCTTTTAATAACTTATAAATTTTCATATTCTCTTGCAATATTTTTGAAATCTTCGAGTGATAATTTTTCTGCTCTTGTCCTAGTATCTATATTAAGTTTTTCTAGGACTTTAATAATTTTTTCTTTTTCAATTCCAGACTTACAAAAGGAATTCAAAATAGTTTTTCTTCTATTTTCAAATCCATTTTTTATAAGTTTGAACATAGTTTTTTCATACTCGAATCTTTCTTTTTTAAGCTTCAAATTGACAACTGCACTATCTACATTAGGTGCAGGAACAAATACATTTCTTGAGACATTAAAAGCTATATTTGAATCTGCATAATATTTTACAAACATACTTATACTTGAATTATCTTTGCTTTTCTCATCTGCAACAAGCCTTTGAGCAACTTCTTTTTGAACCATTATAGTTATTGATTCCAATTCTAAATCACTCTCTAAAAGTTTTGTTATTATTGGAGTTGTTACATAATAAGGTAAATTTGCAACTACAACAATTTTCTTTTGAGTAAATTTTTCTTCAATAAGTTTTTTTAAATCAATTTTTAGAGCATCAGATTGAACAAATTCAAAATTATCATATTCACTAAGTGTATAGTCTAAAACTTCTTTTAATCTTGTATCTATCTCTATTGAAACAACTTTTCCAGCTTTTTCAAGTAAAAACTTTGTAAGAACTCCAAAACCCGGACCTATTTCAATTACTCCGTAGTCTTTATCAACAGCTGAAACTTCAACAATCTTTTCCAAGATGTTTCTATCTGTTAAAAAATTTTGCCCAAAATTTTTAGAAAATGAAAATCCGAATTTATCACAAATTTCTTTTATTACCGACAATTTATACAAATCCATTTTAAACTTCCTCTCCTAAAATTTTTTCAACAGCTAAAACTAATTCGCTTTCAGTTATTCCAAAACTATTTAATCTATTTATAAATTGCTTTGAATTACAATATCCAATTTTAAAATAATCACAAAGTTTTTCTCTAAGCTCTTTACTATTTCCCATTCCACTAATTCCTAAAGAAGTTAGAAGGCTTAAATCTATTTCATCTTTCCTTTCCAAAACAGTTACTTTTGCATTTTCAATTGCCTCAATAATATCTTCGACCTTTGCATTTTCAACTCCGATATTATCACCTTTAAGTGCAAGACTTCGACTTAAAAATGCATTTTTACAATTTGGAACAACTCTGTTTATATTTTTTCTAATCTTTTCTCCTGCATAGTCGGGATCTGTAAAAACTATTATTCCACATTTTTCATTTGCTTCTTTTAATTTTTTAAGCAAATTTTTAGAAAAATGAGTTCCATTTGTTGCAATAACGTCACAATCAAAGGCAGATTTTACTTTTGAAATATCATCTTTTCCCTCAACCACTATTATTTCTTTAATTTTTTTCATCTTAATCCTCTATTGAAAAAAGATTTCTTACATTGCTATTAGTATTATAGATTAAATCATTTAATTCCATTTCTTTAAGTTCAGCAACTTTTTCTGCTGTAAATCTTACATATTTCGGTTCATTTCTCTTTCCACGATTTGGTTCAGGAGTTAAATATGGACTATCAGTTTCGACAAGTAAATTGTCAAGTGGAATAGTTTTTGCCATCTCTCTAACATTAACAGCGTTTTTAAAAGTTACAGCCCCTGAAATTGAAATATAGTAACCAAGCTCCATAAACCTTTTTGCCATCTCTATTGAACCAGTATAGCAATGCATTACACCTATTACTTTACCTTTAAATTCAGATAGAATGTCATAAGTATCTCCCATTGCATCCCTTGTATGAATTATAACAGGAAGATTTCTTTTCTCAGCAATTTCTAGCTGTTTTCTAAAGATTTCTTTTTGCTTTTCTCTTGGGGAATTGTCATAATAGTAATCGAGTCCAATCTCTCCAATAGCAACTATTTTATCATTAAAAGACATTTCATAAACTTTTTCCAAATCTTCATCAGTTACATCTTCAACTTCATGTGGATGAATTCCTACTGCTCCATATACTTTATCATATTTTTTTACAATTTCAATTATCTTTTCACTTGATGCAATATCGGAAGCAGGATCGACTATAAAGTCGATTCCATCCTCTTCAAAATTAGAAATTATAGCATCTCTATCAAAATCAAATTTTTCATCATCAATATGACAATGACTATCTACTATTCTCATTATGATACCTTTGATCCTTCTTTAACATCATTTAAAACAGTTAATACACTTAAATTTTCATCGTCTGAAGCAGCAAGTATCATTCCATTGCTTTCAACTCCTCTTAAATTAACCGGTTTTAAATTTGTAACAACAATAACTTTTTTACCTATAAGGTCATTTTCAGAATAGAATTTTCTTATTCCTGATACAATAGTTCTAACTTCTCCACCAATGTCAATTTTAGAAACTAAAAGTCTATCAGCCTTTGGATGAGGCTCACATTCTAGAATTTTTCCAACCTTAAGTTCAACTTTTGCAAAGTCATCAATTGTTATAAGTTCTTTTTCTTCAATAGCTTCTTTCACTTCATCAGCTCCAGAATTTTTCTTTTTTCTAAATTCAATTAATTCAGAATTCTTTTGAATAATTATATCTAATTCTTTATCGACATCAAGTCTGTCAAATAAATTTTTACCTTTACAAACTTTTGTCCCAACTTCAAGTAATCCAAATTTAGTTAAGTCTTCATAAGAATACTTAGAATAACCTATTTGTTCATTTATTTTAGATGAAGTTTCTTTCATGAAAGGCTTAATTAATCCTGAAATGATTCTAATGCTTTCAAGTAAATTATAAATTACAGTTTTTAATCTTTCTTCTTTCTGTTCTTTAATCAGAGTCCATGGAGTTGTTTCATCAATATACTTATTTGTTCTTCTTACTAATTTCCATATTTCTTCAAGAGCCATTGAGAAATTAAGTTTATCCATCAACTCTGCAACTCTATCTCTAGTTGTAACAGCAGTTTCTATTAAATCATTATCTAGTTCAGTTAATTCAGTTTGTTCAGGAACTATACCTCCAAAATATTTTTCACACATTGCAACAGTTCTTGAAACTAAGTTACCCAAGTCATTTACAAGGTCTGAATTAATTCTATTTAACATTTTTGTATAAGTGAAATTACCATCTTGTCCGAAAGTAAATTCTCTAAGCATAAAATATCTTAAAGCGTCCATTCCATATCTTTCGATAATTGGTTCAGCATAAACAATATTTCCTTTACTTTTACTCATCTTGTCATCGTCAAATAAAATCCAACCATGTCCAAAAATTTTCTTTGGTAATGGTAAATCCAAAGCCATTAAAATAGCAGGCCAAATAATAGCATGAAAACGCATTATTTCTTTACCGATAAGATGAACATCACAAGGCCAGAATTTATTGAATTTTTCTTCGTCAGTACCATAACCAACACCAGTTAAATAACAACTTAGAGCATCTATCCAAACATAAACAACATGCTTTTCATCAAATGGAACTTTTACACCCCAATCAAAACTTGAACGTGTAACAGATAAATCTGTTAAACCTTCATTAATGAAACTTATCATTTCATTTTTTCTAGATTCAGGTTGAATAAAATCAGGATTCTCTTCATACAATTTTAAAAGTTTATCTTGATATTTAGAAAGTCTAAAGAAATATGTTTCTTCTTCACTTGGAGAAACTTCTCTACCACAGTCAGGGCATTTATTTCCCTCTACAAGTTGACTTTCAGTCCAAAAAGCTTCACAAGGAACACAGTACATCCCTTTGTAACTTCCTTTATAAATTTCTCCTTTTTCATATAATTTTGTAAAAATTTCACTTACATTTTTTTCGTGAATTTTATCTGTACTTCTTACAAAAGAATCAAAATCTATATCTAGTGTTTTCCATAGTTCCTTTGCACTTTCAACAATTGGATCAATATATTCTAATGGTGCTTTACCTGCTTTAACAGCAGATTCTTGTAATTTTTGACCATGTTCGTCAGTTCCAGTTGTAAAGAACACATCAAAACCTTGAGCTTGTTTGTATTTTTTCAAAACATCCGCAACTATAGTAGTATAAGTATGACCCAAATGTAAATTACTATTTGGATAATAGATAGGTGTTGTCAAATAAAAGTTTTTCTTTTCCAAAATAATCCTCCTAATTTTATATCTTTATTTTACTTGCTAATCCAAAAATTTCTTCTCCTTCAACTGAAATACCATTACAA
>CABRGI010000088.1 GCA_902470455.1 uncultured Parvimonas sp. | reverse complement strand
TAGTTTAATAAAATATTTAATAAAATTCAAAAAGATAACATTTAATCAAAAAGAAATTCTCTGGAATATATTAAGCACTTGTACATCTCATACTAAAGAAAGTTTACATTCTGAAATGTTTATAAGTAATGACGAATTAAAAATTTATTTAGATAACAATATAATAACTTGTTTAAAATATATTTTTAAAAATTTTAATAATAATGAACTAAAAACTTTCACAAAAAATCAACTAAATAGTTTTGATGAAAATAAGGAAAAGTACTGTGAAAAAGTATTTATTTATGAATTAATATTTAGGAATAAGACTTCAACAAAAGAATTCAATGAATTTATGAATGAATTGTATAAACCTATAATAGATAATGCTGCTTTTCTTTGGGATAAAGAAAAACGACAAATATTTTTTATTAACTTATCTTTAAAACTTAATCATTCAGAAGAAAAAATAACAAAATATATTTTAAGTTTATATAAAAAAATAGAACAAAATGGTGAACATTTATATGATTTTATTGACCTAATTTTTGTAAATCATCCCCATTATTATTATTATATTCATAGAGAAAAAACTTCATCAAATGTATTAACCATAAAAGAAATATATGATTTAATTGAAAAATACCCACCAAAAGATGAAAATGAAGAAAAAATAAAAAGAGATTTTGATGAAAGATATCTAAAAAAATAAAAAAGGAGTGAATCTCACTCCTTTATCTATTTCTATACTTATTTAATTCACTCTATCTGCCATTTTTTCTTTTAGAAATATACATTCCTAAAAGTCCAACTGCTAATAGTAATGTAGAAGACCCTGCAATTGCAGTTTTTGGTATTTTTATTCCCTTTTCTTTATTAATTTCAGGTTTTTTATTTTTGTCTGCATTTTCAGGTTTTTGTTTATTGTCTTCTTTATTATTTTGTTTATTATTCTCTTTGTTGTTCTCTTTATTGTCTTCTTTGTTGCCCGGTTTATTATTATCTTTATTATCCGGTTTGTTATTGTCTTCCGGCTTAGTGTCCTCAACAGTTGATAAATCAGTTCCGTTTGGATAAGAACCATTTGTTCCGTTTGCTGAATTTTCATCTGTATCAACTACATTTGATTCTACAACAACATCTTGAAGTTTTAACAATAATTTTCCCGCATCTTCAGTCTTTTGTCTATTTTCATTTATTCTATATTTTGCAGTAGATTCCGCTAATGTGATGTCGGCTGTTCCGTTATCTTTTGTAGCTTTCAACTTATAAACCAATTTTAAAGATTTATTTTGTTCAAAGGCATTTTTTATATCTTCTGCACTTAAAGTCCAATTTACTTTAGGATTGCTTGAAAAGAATAAACCTACCCCTTTGTTAAAAGTAGCATTGCCGTCTTTTTCAAGGATTTGTGCTTCGAAATTTTTATGAAGTTTATCTTCTATACTTATTTCTTTTATTATATCTTTAAATTTTTCAGCTAATTTGTTGTCATCAGTGTTTAAAAATTTACTATTTTCTGACATTTCTTTTAAGTATTTTTCTAATTGTTCTTTGTCCTTATGGCTTCTATCTATAACATCAACAGAATAAAAGTTTATATTTTTATTTTTAGCAATTTTTGCTTCGCCTTGTGCTGATAAATTGTGATTGTAGAAGATATATTCTCTTGGATAAAAAATAGTGTCCAATGCAGTTTCAATCGCTTTAACAGTTGCTTTATTAAGTAATTTATCTACACCTTTTGCGTCTTCTTTTTCAATTTTTTTCTTTATAGCATCCATAATAGTCTTTTTAAATGGAAATTCTTTACTAACAACTTTAATTCTTTGATAACTGTGATGATGATATCCCTCTCCAACAATCTTGGAGTAATTAAAAGCTGAGGATTCAAATTTATTACTTTCAAATTCTTTTAATTTTATATAGTCAAATGCAGAATCCAATCCAAAAAGTGATAAATATTTTGACAATTCAAGTGTTTCTTTTAATTCGTCAAAATTATGAATTCCTAATCTGTTCAACATAGTAATAAATGCTTTAAAATCTTTAATCATATTAGCTTTTTTTGTTGTTTTTTCAACATAAAAAGGCCATGGGAAAAATGGGCTTTCACTTACAACACTATCTCCCTTAACTGTTGAAGTTTTTGCATTTTCCTTGTCATTTATATCAAAACTGAATGTAGCTTCTCCTTGAGATAAAAGTACAATGTGTTGACGTTTCCCTGATTTTTGCTCATTGTCAAAAATCTTTTCAGCTTTGTATATAGCCTCTTGCATACTTACACCATAATTGTAATTATTTTTGGCTTCATTAAAAGCATTATCAATTTTTTCATCCACATTTGAAGGTTTTAACTCAACTGAATCTTTAACTTGACGATAAAAACTGATTAAACGCACTGAATTAAGATTGCTGTATTTATCATCTTCCAAAAGAGTTTTAACTATTTTTTTAATTTTCTCTTTTGCACTTCTCTTTGTTTCTTCAGTCATCTTTTTAGAAACATCTAAAAGGATAATTACATCTGAACCGTTGTGAATTTGTTTCGGTGTAATTGTTGTTGTAACTGTTACAGACTTATCTTCCTCAACTACTGCTGATTTTTCAATATCGAATAATTTTGTCTCTTCAACATCTCTTCTCTTTACATTTTTGCCCTTGTCAGATATTTCTTTATCAGTTCCCTCTTTTTTTACCACAAGTTCCTTTTTTTCTTCTACAACTTTATTCTTTGACAAATTATCCTCATCTGCCAAAAGTTGTTTCGGTAAAATATTAATTACAAAACTGAACAACAAAATAAAGACTAATAATTTTGATTTTCTCATATTGTAACTCTACTCCTTAAAAAATTTTGAATAAAAAATGAGCTTAAAAATAATTAAAGAATTTATTTAATAATAAATAATTAATTATAGGTATAAGCTCAATCCCCATACTCCAATTAAAATTATAAAATATTTACTAATTAATTTCAAGTGATATTTGTCTTATTATACGCTAATCTGTGAAATTTTTATAAATATTTTCAACTTTTTGACATTTTTTACATTAATTTATTCTTCTTAGCGATTTTTTTGATTTTGTCTAAGTCGCTTTTATCATATTCTTGTCTTAAATCTCTAAAGATTTTAAAATTTATCATTATGGTATTTCTTTTGTTTTCAATGGAAAAACTTCTTATTCTATCCCATTTGTAGAGTTTCCCGACTAATTGCCATGGATGAATAATTCCAATTTCGCTTATTCCTGCACTCATCATACTTGTAAAGAATGCAAGCCACCAAGATACTGCTATTAGGTAACCAACCAAGTCATTTTTTAATTTATATGCGGCAAATAACATCAGTACCAATGCAAAGACAAGTGGTAGTAATGTATATTTTGTAAACTTTACTTTTATGACACAAGTAATTCTTCGGTAAATGTTGAATACGCACAAAAGTAAAGGAAATAAAATCAACGGTAACATAATTTCTCCTTAAAATTCCATTTTTATACTTCTTTTAAATAGATTATCCAAAATTTCTTTTGGGTCTTTTTTATTATATATTATTTCATAGACTGCATTTGTTATTGGCAATTCAACATCATACTTTTCTGATAAATCCATTAATGCCTTTGTCGTAAAATAACCCTCTGCAAGTTTTTCAAAACTTTCGCCCTTTACAAATTTTTCTCCAAATTTTCTATTATTGCTAAATTCGGAAAAAACAGTAGCTTCATAATCTCCAAGATGACAAAGTCCATAAGCACAGCTTTTATCTCCACCCATTTTTTCGATAAGTCTTGCAATTTCTCTCGTTCCTCTTGACATTAAAGCTCCCTTTAATGAGCTTAAATTAAATCCGTCAAGCATACCAGCAGCAATTCCAATTACATTTTTTGAAGCTGCTCCGATTTCATTTCCCAAAAGATCAGTTCCATAATAAAATCTTATTAAATTACTAGAAAAAGCGTCAACTAATTTCTTAACCAATTCCCTATCGTCAGAGTCTATAACCATACAATTTGGAATTCCATTTGTAAAGTCTTGAACATGTCCCGGTCCAATCCAAGCACCACAGGAGTAATTTTCTCCAAGAATATCTTTTACAATTTTTGTAGGAGTAAAACCTGTCTTTATTTCAATTCCTTTCATACAAAGGATAATAGGAATATTTTTCTCTTTAAAATTAGCTTTATTTTTATTTAACAAATCCCTTAAGCCCTGTGTTCCAACTGAAATAATGATTAAATCTTTATCAAAAACATCATTAATATCCGTTGTCAAAGAAATGGATTTTGGAAGTTCAAGAAAATTATTCTTTCTAGTCTCTAAAAAGTTTTTCATTTTCTCAGAACTTTCTCTTCCGTATAAAGTAACTTCATTTCCTATTTTATCTAAATACCAAGCTATGAAACTTCCCCATCTTCCACAGCCTATAACAGCTATTTTCATAAAATCTCCTATTTTTCCTCTAACATATCAATTCTCTTTTGATGACGACCGCCTTCAAAGTCCTCTTCAATAAAAGTTTTTACAATATCTTTTGCAAGCTCAATTCCGGTAACTCTCGCACCCAAGCAAAGAACATTTGCGTTATTGTGTTTTCTTGTCATTCTAGCTGAAAAACTTTCACTGCAAAGACCTGCACGAATTCCCTTAACCTTATTACAAGCTATTGAAATTCCGATACCTGTTCCACAGATTGCAATTCCTAAAGAATTTTCATTTTCCAAAACTTTTTTACAAACAGCTTGTCCAAAAAGCGGATAATCTACACTTTTAGTTTCATCTGTTCCAACATTTATAACTTCATGTCCCATTTTTTCTAAAAATTTTACAAGTTCATTTTTCATTTCAACTGCTGAATGGTCATTACCTATTATTATCTTCATAATACTCTCCTTATATGCTTTAATATAAT
>CABRGI010000087.1 GCA_902470455.1 uncultured Parvimonas sp. | reverse complement strand
AGTTTAAAGGGTAATAATCTTGACAGTTTTAATTTAACAAATATTACTAAAGTTGAAGATTTGAATCTTGAAAATAATAAAATTTCAGATGTTACATTCTTAGAAAAACTTACTAAACTTACAAGCTTGAATTTGAATAAAAACAATGTAGAAAATATTGAAGTCGTAAGTAATTTAAAAGATTTAATTTATCTATATATGAATAATAATAAAGTTTCAAATATTGAAGCTTTGAAATCTTTAAATAAACTTTCAAATTTAACAATATCAAATAACAATGTTTCAGATATTTCAGCTCTTAAAGACTTAAATGAACTTGCAAGTGTTAAAATTGACGGAAATAAAGTAAGAGATTTTTCTCCTATAAATGATAAGAGTAGCATATTTGAAAAAGTTATTCATAATCAAAATATAGGTTTAGATGATGATGTTGCAGTTAGCGAAAAATCTTTTGAAATCGAAAATCCTTTTATTGGACTAGACAAGATTGCTAAAGGTGGAAATGTCAATCTTAGCTCAGAAACTGAGGGAGTTACAGTAACTTTAGAAGACGGAAAATTAAAATTTAATTTAACAGATGAAGCACTTAATAAAATTAAAGACGGCTGTTTAGACTTAAAAGTTAAATTTGCTTTTGAAAATGAAATGGACTATGCAAATAATCCTACTGAATTAAATTTGAATTTAAAACTTGTTCATTCAAGCAAAAAAGTTGTTAAAATTGAAGATGCTAAACTTTTAAAGGTTATTAATAAGAATTTAGATAAAAATAGAGCGGATAATCAAGAGGTTACTGTTGAAGAAATGGAAAGTTTAACAGAATTATCAATTTTCTTAAAAGAAGATGGAAGTGCCGACTTTAGTGAAAATGCAAAATATTCCATACTTGGAGTTCCTCAAAGTTTAGCTGGAACAAAAGATTTTAAATTTGCAGTTACAAGAGGAATGAAGAGCATTAAAGGTTTGGAATATGCAAAAAATCTTAGGAAATTGAAAGTAAATGAAAATGAGATTGCAGATATAACTCCTCTAAAAAATTTAACTAAATTGGAATATTTAGAAATTCAAAGAAATAGAATTGTTGATTTAAAACCTTTAGAAAAATTAACAAATCTTACTTTCTTGAAATTATATAACAATTTAATTGAAGATATAACTCCTCTTTCTAATCTTACAAATCTAACAGGATTAGATTTACATTACAATGTAACTGTTGAAGGAGATGAACTTCATAAAAACATATCTAAGGGAATTACTGATATTTCAGCTTTAAAAAATTTGAAAAATTTAACATTCTTGGACGTTTCAGCTAATAGAATAGAAGATGTTTCAATTATTAAGGATTTGAATAAAATTGAACACTTGGATATTTCAGGAAATAGAGTTAAAAATTATGAAGGACTTGGAAATTATATTGCTGAAAGATTGGAAAAGGCTTTAAATGAAGGTGTTGGAAGCATCCAATTTTCCGGACAAGGAATTAATTTTGGTTCTACTGTTGAAGTAAATGGAAAAGAAGTATCTTTCACAACGCCTTTTAAGGGAATTAAGGAACTTGGAGAATCTTTGGCACAAGCATTTGGAGCAGAGGAACCTATAAATCTATTTAGTGAAATTACTTCAGGTGATGATGGAATTGAAGCAAGTTATGATTTAGATACAAATAAAATAACTTTAAAATTTTCTGATGAATTCCTTGCTGAATGTAAAGGAAGAACATTTGATATAAATTTAAAAATGACTTTTGACGAATATACTTGGACTTTGAAAAATGTAAAACTAAAAGTTGCAGAATAATATATAACGAAAAGGGAGATTGGATTAATCTCCTTTTTCTATTTTTACTGTTATAAAAATATTTTTTGTGATATAATAATTATAGCTTTATGCCTTACGATAAAGCTATAATTATTTCATCATAATAACCAAAATTTAATTATCAAAAAGAGATTATGATATAATAATTATGGATTTATACCTTGTGATAAAGCCATAATTATTTCATCATAATAATTAAAATTTAATTATTAAAAAGAAATTATGATTTAATAAAATGTGATTTATATTTAGAATTTAGGAGGGAAAATTTGTTAGAGATTATTTTAAATTCTTTAGATGAATGTGATAATTTTTCTAAAAGATTTTCAAAAACATTAAAAAATGGCGATGTGATTTCTTTAATTGGAGATCTTGGTGCCGGAAAGACAACTTTTACAAAATTTTTAGGAAAAAATTTTGGGATAGGTGAAGATATTACTTCACCAACTTTTAATTTAGTTAATTTATATTCCGGAAAGTTTGAATTTAATCATATGGATTTATATAGAATTAATACTCCGGAGGAACTTTATCAAATAGATTATGAAAATTATTTTTATCCTGATGGGATTACAGTAATAGAATGGGCAGAAAATGCAGGTTATTTATTACCTAAAAATTTAATTGAACTTGAGATTTTAAAAATTTCTGAAAATTCAAGAAAGATTGTAATTAAAGGAAATAATAAAAGAGAATTAGAAATTATAGAGGAATTAGAATGAAAATTTTAGCGATAGACACTTCAACAACACATAGCTCCTGTGCAGTAATGGAAGATAATAATATTGTTGGAGATTTTAGTATTAATCAAAGTATGAGCCATAATGAGATTTTACTTGTAATGGTTGATGAAATGTTTAAAAAATTAAATATTGATATAGAAGATATAGATTTATTCGTTGCAGTTACAGGGCCGGGCTCTTTTACAGGAATAAGAATAGGGGTTACTGTTGTAAAGGCCTTGGCAATGGCTTTGAATAAACCGATAGTTGCAGTAAATACATTAGAGGCTCTTTCTTTTGGGGTGTTTTCCGATAAAAAGAAAATTCCTTTAATTGATGCTAGGGGAGAAAGAGTTTACTATGGAGTTTATGAGGGGATAAATAATAAAAATATTGTTGCTCCTGCTCTTTTAACTATTGATGAGCTTTTGGAAGAATTTTCGGATAAAGGTGAATTTGTCTTTGTAGGAGATTGTGTTAATTTGTATAAGGAAAGAATTTTTAAAAATAAAAATTTTGCGGTTACTCCTGCATGTTTAAATAGTTGTATTTCAAAAAATGCCTGTGTTATCGGAAAACAAAAATATGAAAGTGGAGATATTTCAGACTGTTTTAATTTAAGTCCTGAATATGTAAGACTTTCACAAGCTCAAAGAGATTTGGAAAATAAAGGTAAGTAGATGATTTTATATAGATATGCGAAAAACGAGGATGTCTTTGATATTCTTTCTTTAGATGATGAAAATTTTTCCAATAATTTTGACGAAAAATTTTATTTGGAATATATAAAAAATCAAAGAGTCATAGTTGCAGAGAACGAAAATATAATTGTTGGATATGTTTTATTTAACCAAATTTTAGATGAAGCTGAAATTTATAAAATAGTTGTTTCTAAAAATTTTAGAAATAAACAGATAGCATTTAAAATTGTTGAATTTTTACTTGATGAATTAAAGAAAAATGATGTTAAGAAGATATTTTTAGAAGTTAGAAAAAGCAATATTCCTGCAATAAGTTTATATAAAAAATGTGGATTTATAAATATTAGAGAGATTATTGACTATTATACTAATCCTAAAGAAGATGGTATTATGATGTTAAAAGAGGTAGTTTAATGGAAGATGTAAAAATAATGGCGATAGAGAGCAGTTGTGATGAAACAAGTGTAGCTATTGTAAAAAATGGTAGAGAAATTATTTCTAATATAATTTCTTCTCAAATAGATATGCATAAAAAATTTGGGGGAGTTGTTCCTGAAGTTGCTAGTAGAATGCATTTAGAAGTTATCAATAATATTGTAAAAGAGGCATTAGATGAAGCAAAAATCTCAATGGATGACATAGATGCAATTGCTGTAACTAAAGGACCCGGTCTTGTTGGTGCTTTACTTGTCGGTATTTCAGAGGCGAAGGCACTTTCCTATGCTTGTAAAAAACCATTGGTTGGAGTTAATCATATGAAAGGACATATTTGTGCAGCATATATAACTCATAAAGAACTGGAGCCACCATTCATTTGTCTTTTAATTTCCGGGGGACATACTTATTTAGTACATGTAAAAGATTATAATAATATGGAAGTAATTGGAAAGACAATTGATGATGCTTGTGGGGAGGCTTATGATAAAGTTGCAAGATGTTTAGGAATGAATTATCCTGGCGGACCTGAAGTTGAAAAACTTGCAAAACTTGGAAATGATGAAGCTATAGATTTTCCTAGAGTAATGCTTGATAAAAATAGCTATAACTTTAGCTTTAGCGGACTTAAAACTGCTGTATTAAATTATTTAAACAGTAAAAAGCAAAAAAATGAAGAAATATCAAAAGAAGATGTCTGTGCCAGTTTTCAAAGAGCGATTTTTGATGTTTTGATTTATAAGACTGAAAAGCTAATGAAAGAGAAAGATTTGAAAAATCTTGTCGTATCAGGAGGTGTTTCTGCTAATAATACGTTAAGAGCGGAAATTGAAAAGATGTGTAAAAAAAATAATTTCAAATCATATTTTCCTGATAAAATACTCTGCACAGATAATGCTGCGATGATTGCATCATCCGGATATTATGAGTATATAT
Organism: uncultured Parvimonas sp.; assembly: GCA_902470455.1. Classification (GTDB taxonomy): domain Bacteria; phylum Bacillota; class Clostridia; order Tissierellales; family Peptoniphilaceae; genus Parvimonas. The sequence goes on along the minus strand of CABRGI010000087.1, from coordinate 284 downwards.
CCGGAGTAAGAAGTGATTTGACACTAAATGTTGAACCGAATTTGGAGTTGTAATTTTTCAAAAAATTTTTTTAAAAAAGTGTTGACAATGAAAAAAATAAAGTGTATAATATTCGAGTAACTGTTTGAGAGATACATTTTTAAAAGATTAGATAAATTAAAAATTTTAAAAAAGTATTGACAAATTATGAGTTATAGTATATAATTATTAGGCAGTCAATTTTAAAACTTAAATTGATTGATGAGGCCCCATGGTCAAGCGGTTAAGACATCGCCCTTTCACGG
>CABRGI010000086.1 GCA_902470455.1 uncultured Parvimonas sp. | reverse complement strand
GTATGAATTAATTTTAATTCTTCTTGACAAGCATGGCCTGAAACGTGAACTTCTGCAAGAGAAGAATGTATAACTTTAACTCCCATTTCAACAAGACGATTTACAAGCCCAAAAAATATTTTTTCATTTCCTGGAATAGGTGAAGCTGATATTATTACAGTATCATTTTCAGTCAATACAAGTTTTTTGTGTTCCCCATAAGCCATTCTATTTAATGCGCTCATAGGTTCTCCTTGACTTCCTGTCATCAAAAGTACTATTTTGGATTCGTCATATCTATTAATATCCTTTAAATCTATAAGTGTACCTTTTTCAATTTCTAACTTATTAAGTTCAGTAGCTACCTTAATAACATTTACCATAGATCTTCCAGAAACTGCAACTTTTCGATTAAATTTTTCAGCAGCTTTTATAATTTGTTGAACACGATGTAAATTTGAAGCAAATGTTGCAATGATTATTCTTCCTTGTGCTTTACTAAAAAGTTCAATAAAAGTATCTCCTACAGAACTTTCACTCATTGTATAACCTGGTCTTTCAACATTTGTACTATCTGCACATAAAAGCATTACACCATCCATACCCCATTGAGCTATACGATGTAAATCCATCTTATCCCCATCAATAGGTGTATAATCAATTTTAAAATCTCCTGTGAATATTATATTTCCTACAGGTGTTTTTATTCCAAAGCTAACACTATCAGGAATACTATGACACGCTCTTATAAACTCAACAGAAAAATGTTTAGTTTTTATTGTTTCTCCTGCATTTACTAAATGTAGGTTTTCTTTACCTATATTATGTTCCTGTAATTTACTTTCAACAAGTCCTAAAGTCAATTTAGTTCCATAAACAGGTACATTTATTTTTTTTAATATATAAGGAACAGATCCAATATGATCCTCGTGTCCATGCGTCAAAAAAAGAGCTTTTACCCTATCTATATTTTTCATTAAATAAGTAATATCTGGAATTACAATATCTATTCCTGGCATATCATCGTCTGGAAATGTCATTCCACAATCTAATATGATTATTTCATCATCATATTCCAAAATAGACATGTTCTTACCTATCTCACCAACTCCTCCTAAGGGTATCATCTTTAGAGTTTTCTTTTTATTTTTTTGTACCACAATAATCTCCTACTTCTTTTCAAGATTTAAACAATCTGAACACTTTCCATAGAATTTTAAATCGTGATTAATAATTTTAAATTTATATTTTTCTTCTATAATTTGTTCTAAAGTTTCCAAATAATCCTCTTCAACTTCAATTATTTTACCACAATCTTTACATAAAAGATGATGATGTTGATGTTTATCATCTTCTCTTATAATTTCATATCTATATCTTTTATCATCAAAATCCAATTTATGAACTATATTCATTTTATCAAAGATTACAAGAGTACGATAAACAGTAGCTATTCCTAAATCTTTATCATATTTACTAGCTATTTCATGTAATTCTTCAGGACTTAAATGATTACCTTGGTTTTCTTTAAGAACATTAAACACGATTTCTCTTTGTTTTGTAATCTTATAGTTATTATCTACTAATAACTTCTTCATTTCTTTTACTTCCATAATGATTCTCCTTTTCTAATTTTCTTCTTTTTCTGACTTCAATTCCTCATAAACTTCAATCGCATCGGAAAGTTCATCATCATCAATACCTTCCAGATTAATATTACCATCCTTATCATATACAATTTTCAAAATATATGTGTTGATATCATCATTTGAATTTAAAACTGCATATTCACTATCGTTCATACCAAAAGTTTCAACCAATTCAAAGATAATCTTCTTTCCGTTTTCATCAAAAGCTTCAAAACGCTCCAAAATATCACTCCTATTTTCTATCTAAATAACCTTGTAAAATATATGTAGCAGCAACTTTATCTATTACCTTTTTTCTCTTCTTTCTGCTCATATTTCCTTCAATTAAAATTCTTTCAGCACTAACTGTTGTTAGTCTTTCATCTTGCATGACTATTTCTATATCAAAATCATTTTCCAATAAATAATTTTTTAAATCCTCCACAAAAGTCAAAACTTTCCCTCCTTGAGGACCAATTGTGTTATTCATATTCTTTGGAAGCCCAACAACTATTTTAATAATATTCTCTTTAATAATTATTTCTTTTAGAGAGTCAAGGTCTTTTTCAAGACTTTCTCTAAAAATCGTACTATGTCCTTCTGCCATGATAAACAATGGATCACTAACAGCTATCCCTATTGTTCTATCACCAACATCTAAAGCCATATATCTATTCATAAATACCCCTTTTTTATTATGTAAAAGCCCCGGCAAAATATTTGCCGGGAATATGTTAATCTTTTATATAATTTTCTAAAAATTCTTCTAGGATTTCATCTCTACTAACTTGCCTAATTAATCCTCTAGCATTATTATAACTAGTTATATAAGTAGGATCACCGGAAAGAATATATCCTATAATTTGATTTTTAGGATTATATCCCTTACTTTCTAGTGCCGAATAAACTATTTTTATTATTTCTTTAATACTTTTCTTATCTGTTGGTATTTCAATTCTCATTGTTTCATTAAATTCGTTTGACATATAACCCCTCCTACTATTAAAATTGAGCTTTTAAAATTTCTTCTGCTTTTTCTAATGCAAAATCAACTTTACTTAAATCTTTTCCTCCTGCTGATGCAATGTCAGGTCTTCCTCCTCCATTACCTCCAACAAGTTTTGCAACTTCTTTTACAATATTTCCAGCATTAATTTTTCTTGCATTCAAATCCTTGCTTACTCCTACTGTAAAAGTAAGTTTTTCTTGATAAATATTAGCAAATACTATTACACTTGTACCCAATTTATCTCTTAATTTATCAATTAAATCTCTTAAATCATTTTGATTTTCAAATTCTACTTTTTTTGCTATAAAAGAAATCCCATCTATTTCTTTCTTTTCAGCTATAAATGAATCTAAACTACTTAAAGTCATTTGTGATTTTATTTCTTTTAATTCTTTTTCCAATGACTTAATATCATCAGTCAAAGAAACTACCTTGGAAACCAATTCAGACTTTTTACATTTTAACACATTTGAAATATCTTCAATTTGATTTTCAGTTTTCTTTAAATATTCATAAACATTTCTTCCAGTTATAGCCTCAATTCTTCTAACACCAGCCGCAACACTTGATTCAGAAACTATTTTAAACATTTGAATTTCACTAACATTTTTTACATGAGTTCCACCACAAAGTTCTATTGACCAACCACCAAATGATACAACTCTTACAACATCTTTATATTTGTCTTCAAAAAGTCCAATGGCTCCCATTTTTGAGGATTCTTCTAAAGTCATTTCCTTTATAGTTGTATCAAGATTTAAAGCAATTTTATCATTAACTATTTGTTCAACTCTTTTTAAATCTTCTTGACTTACAGCCTCAAAATGTGTAATATCAAATCTTAATTTATTTGCATCTACTAATGAACCTGCTTGATTAATATGATTTCCTAATACTTCAATTAATGCTTGATGTAATAGATGTGTAGCAGAGTGATTTTTCATAATATCACGTCTATTATTAACATCAATTTTAAATGTTAATTCATCATTTAGCTTAACATTCCCACTAATTACTTCTATACTATGGAATATTCCATTATTTTTATTTTTCTTAGTATCTAAAACCTTAATCTTACAGTTTTCGCCAACAATAATTCCGATATCTCCAACTTGTCCTCCACCTTCGCCATAGAAAACAGTTTTATCAGAAACTAAAAGAGCTTTATCTCCTTGACTTAAAGTTGAAACTTCTGCTTCATCTTTAAATAATTTTATTACTTTTCCTAGACATTCATTTTCAGTATAACCCAAAAATTCTGTTGTTTCTAATGCTTTTAAATAATCAGTATTTTTTTCACTCCACCCAGCTGATGAAACATTTCTTCCTTCTCTTGCTCTAATCTTTTGATCCTGCATATTTTTGTTAAAAGCTTCTTCATCAACTGTCATTTTTTCTTCTTCTAAAATTTCCTTCGTTAAATCTAATGGAAATCCATAAGTATCATACAATTTAAATGCCTTATCTCCTGGTAAAATTTTAGAATTTTTTGATTTTTCTTCTTCAATATATGAATTCAATATACCTAAACCTTGCTCAATAGTTTCTTGGAATTTAGATTCTTCTGCATTTAATATCTTAAAAATTCTTTCTCTATCTTCAAACAATTCTGGATATTCTATATTATAAGCTTCCATAACAACTTTTGAAACATCAATTAAGAAATTATCCTTAATCCCTAATAATTTACCATGTCTTGCAGCACGTCTTATAAGTCTTCTTAGGACATATCCTCTTTGTTCATTGCTAGGAATTACACCATCATAAATTAAAAATGTCATAGCTCTGGCATGATCTGCAATTACTCTAATTGAAACATCAGAAGTTTCATTTGATTTATATTTAACCCCTGAAATTTCTTCTATTTTTTTTATTATAGTATCAACTAAGCCAATTTCAAATATATTATCTTTTTCTTCTAAAACTAAAGTTAGTCTTTCTAGTCCCATTCCTGTATCAATATTAGGATGATCTAATCTATGATAATTTCCATCTTTATCTTTATTAAATTGAGTAAAAACTAAATTCCATATTTCCATAAATCTGTCATCAGGATTAGTATATTTTTCTCCTCTATCATACATAATTTCTGAACATGGACCACAAGGACCAACTTCTAATTCCCAAAAATTATCTTTTTTTCCAAGTTTTTGAATTTTTTCAGCAGGAAGCCCAATCTCATTTCTCCAAATGTTGTAAGCTTCGTCATCCTCTTCATAAACTGTAACAGATAATAAATTTTTATCCATTTCTAGCTTTTCTGTTAAGAATTCCCAAGCCCAAGTTATTGCTTCTCTTTTAAAAT
>CABRGI010000085.1 GCA_902470455.1 uncultured Parvimonas sp. | reverse complement strand
ATCTTTTTATAAGAGGAATTTTGTTAAAGGGTAAAAAGGGAGAAAATCCTCAAGAGCTTTATTCTATTTATAATAATGAGATAGAATCTGTTGTAGAAGAATACTATTTAACAATACCACATATTATATTTCAAGCAGTATCTATTATTTGGTATATGTATTTGCTGTTTTCATTAAATATTATTGCATCATTTATTATTCTAGGAACGAATATTATATCAATCCTAATTCCTTATTTTTTCGAAATAGATATGCAAAGAATAAGGGAAAAGAGCATTTTAGGATTAAGACAATTGAATACAGCTTTTTATGATATTGTTGAGGGAATAGGCACTATAAAAAGATATTCCGTAGAAAAAAATATAAATGATAAAATGGAGTCTATTTCATCTGATGAACAAAAATATGCTTATAGATATAGCATAAAAAATGCAGTTCTAGAAATTAGTATGGGGGCAATTTCGTTTATATCACAATTTTTAATATATTATGTTGTAATCAGTTCAATTATCAGTGGAAAAGAAACTATCGGGGCTTTTATTGCCATATTACAATTATCTGACTTGTTAATCTATCCGATTAATACCATTTCCAGCTATTTGATAACTGTATTTTCTATAAAGAAAGTTAAAAATGATTTATTTGAAACATTATCCGATTGTAAATTTGAAGAAAATGAGCAAGAGAGAGTTGAGAAAATTGAATTCGAAAATGTAAGTTTTTCTTATAATGAGAATAAATATATTATTGATAATTTTTCAATTGTTTTTGAAAGTGTGAAAAAATACCTTATTAGAGGTCAAAACGGCTCAGGAAAGAGTACGATTTTGAAATTACTGTTTGGAGAGTTTGAAAATTATAGTGGAAATATAAAAATAAATGGTAAAAATATAAAGGATTATCCTGATATTTCAAAAAATATTGTCTATGTTGAACAAAATTCGTTTCTATTTAATGAAAATATAGTTTCAAATATAACTCTATTTAGAAATTTTGAGGATAATTTGATTTATGATATTTTAAATAAAGTAAATTTGGATAAAAAGCTTATAGAAAATAGAAATGAAAACTTGAATGAATTAAATCTTTCAATTTCAGGTGGTGAAAAACAAAAAATTATAATTGCAAGAGCATTACTTAGAAATAGTAATTTTTTGGTATTTGATGAAGCTATGAGTAATATTGATAAAAATTCAATTTCAATAATTGAAAAAATGATTTTAAGTGATGAAAGCTTAGGACTTATTAATATTTCTCACAATTATTCAGAAGAAAATTTAAAAATGTATGACTATATTTTAGAATTTACAGAAGAAAAAATTAATATAATAAAGAATTATTAGAAATTAATACATTCCCGATACTTATGTGTCGGGATTTCTTTTGATTTTCAGCAGATTTTTTAGTGAAAAAAATTTACAATAGTATAGTAAGTATGATATAATATAAGTAGTTTTGCGCCTTATGGCAAAGCTACTTATATTTCATCATAACTATCATAAAAAAGTTATCGTAAAGGAGTTATGATTTAATTATTAGCTTTATGCCTGTTGATAAAGCTACATATTTTAGATAAAAATAAATTATTAAGATAAATTAAAGTTAATTGCAGTTATAAAAGGAGAGATATATTTTGTTTGATAAATTAGAACTGTTAGTTGAAAAATTCGAGGAGCTTGAAAAGAAAATTATAGATCCTGAAATTATGAAAGATATGAATGTTTGGCAAAAACTTGCCAAAGAACATGGCGATATGAAGCCAATTGTTGAAAAATATAGAGAATATTCTAAACATAAGAAAGAACTTGAAGAAAATAAAGAAATGTTAAAGGAAAGTTTAGACGATGAAATGAAAGAACTTGTTAAGGAAGAAATTTCAGAGCTTGAAGATAGTATTGAAAAGGAAGAACAAGATCTTAAAATTTTGTTATTACCAAAAGACCCTAATGATGAAAAGAACGTATTTATGGAAGTAAGAGCCGGTACCGGCGGAGATGAAGCGGGACTTTTTGCAGAAGATCTTCTTAGAATGTATAGAATGTTCGCAGATAAACAAAAATGGAAAACTGAAATAATGAGTATTTCAGAGCAAGGAGTTGGCGGAATTAAGGAAGTTGTTTTCTTAGTTAAAGGTCAGGGTGCATATTCAAAATTGAAATATGAAAGTGGAGTTCACAGAGTTCAACGTGTTCCTGCTACAGAATCAAGTGGAAGAATACATACTTCTGCAGCAACTGTTGCGGTTTTACCGGAAGTTGAAGATGTAGATGTTGTTATAAATCAAAATGACCTTAGAATTGATGTTTATAGAGCTAGTGGTAATGGAGGACAATGTGTAAATACAACTGACTCCGCTGTAAGAATTACTCATATTCCAACAGGACTTGTGGTTACTTGTCAAGATGAAAAATCACAACTTAAGAATAAAGATAAGGCAATGAAGATTTTGAAATCAAGACTTTATGAAAAGTATCAAGAGGAACAAAACAAGGATATTGCTGATGCAAGAAAATCACAAATTGGTTCAGGGGATAGATCAGAAAGAATAAGAACTTATAATTTCCCTCAAGGAAGAGTTACGGATCATAGAATAAATATGACTATTTATCAATTGGATAGTTTTTTAAATGGAGATATTTCTGATATGATAGATGCTCTAATTACAAGTGATCAGGCAAAAAAGATGTTGGCAATTGCGGAGTAGATTATGAGCCAATATTTACAAAATAAATTAACTAAATTTGGTGTTTATATTGTATTGTATGTATTTGGGATATTTGTATTTTTTAATTTAGTGTTTACTAAAAAAGAAATTAAAACTGAAGATGTAGTAAAAAATGTCGTAGAGACAAAGGAATTGAATGCAAATGGAATAGATGTTAGTAAACTTTCTAAAAAGGTTAATACTGGAAAGCCAGCAAATATTTTGACTGAAAAAGCTGCACTTGATGTATTGAAGAAGAGCGAGGATAAAGATATTCAAGAAATTTTAAAAAGTAAAGATAAATTAAGTTTTAGTTATTTAGCTTTGCTTTATAGAAATCCATCTGCTAAACTTTTTATAAAAGATAAACTTGAAAATAGAACTGTAGATAATTTTACTGGAGAAAGTGTTGATTTTAAAAGAGATATTCCATATTATTTGCAATGGGATAGACGTTGGGGGCAAAAAAAATATACTGATGAAAATATTGCTATAAACGGTTGTGGACCTACATCAATGGCAATGGTTATTTCCGGACTTTTAAAAGATGATTCCATTACACCTGTTGAGATGGCAAAATATGAAGAATATGCTGAAGGATCGGGAACAGGATGGAAATATTTTACAGAAGTTCCGAAAAAATATGGTATTAAAGTTAAAGAATTGTCAACAAACGAAAAAATTTATAAGGATGAGTTAAAAAAGGGAAGGCCAATAATTGTAAATGTTGGTGTTGGAGATTTTTCTTCTATTGGACATTATATTGTTTTAGTTGGAGTTGATAAAGATGGGATGTTTATAATAAATGACTCTAATAGCCCGACAAATACTAGTGAAAAGTGGAGTTTTGAAAGATTGAAACCGCAGATTAAGAATTCCTGGTCTTTTGAAAAAGGAGAATAGTTTTGAATTTTTTTGAAAAAGTTTTAAGTTTTTTAATTTATTTTTTTAGATCAGAACCGGAAGGGTATGATATAGAAAAATATGGTTTTACTCATATAGTACTTATATTAATTGCTTTTATTGGAGCTATTTTAATTTATAGACATAGAGATAAACTTAAAGATAGTAATAATATTTTAAAAATATTTGTTGTAATATTATTTTTACAACAATTTATATTATATGCTTGGTATTTAACAAGCGGTTCGTTTTCAATAGAGACGAGTTTACCTCTATATGATTGCAGAGTTGCGATTATATGTTTAATATATGGAGTGTTTTTTAAAAATGATAAGTCAAAAAGAATTGGAATTTATTTGGGTTTTGTAGGCTCAATGGTTGCTCTTCTAACACCTGAGTTGGATAGATTTGTATTTCCACATTATACATGGGTAAGTTTCTTTGTTGGACATACATTATTGCTATGGGTAAGCTGTTATATATTCTTTGTAGAAGAAATAGAAATTTCTTTTCAAAAGTATATGGAAGTTTTTGTTTTTACAAATATATTGCATATAGCAATTATAATTTTTAACAGACTAACAAATTGTAATTATGCATTTTTATCAGAGCCGCCAATTTTTAAAGAGGTAGCCGGTAGATTGCATCCTTTAACATATATAGCAATTATGATGTTGATGTTAAATTTTGCATTATATCTTGTACATTCATATTTTATGAAATCAAGAGATGGAAAATTTAAAATAATAAATAGAAAGATTGAGAATTAAAAATAATTGAGGATGAATTAATAATGTAATAAATAAAAAAGTGGATTTAAGAATACACCTGATTTTCTTTGGAGGATAATGAATATGGGTATGTATGAAAAAATATTTGAGGATTATGTAAAAAACAATAAAAACGAAGACGATTTTAATATTATATGTAATCAATTACATAATAAATCTGATAGAAATTTGATTGATAGAAAGAATTTTACTGGTCATTTTACATCATCGTGTTTTGTTGTTTCAAAAAAAACAAACAAAATTTTATTAGTTTATCATAATTTTCTAAAAAAATATTTACAACCGGGAGGACATATAGAACCTACAGATTTAAATCCTTTAGAGTCTTCAAAAAGAGAACTTTTAGAAGAGACAGGTATAGAAATAGAAAAGTTGACATATTATAAAGCAGATTTGTTAAATGAGCTAGTACCACTTAATATTTCTGTTCATAAAATTCCTGAAAACATAATTAAAGAAGAGAAAAAACATTATCATTATGATTTGCAATATTTATTTTTCTGTGAAGAAGAATTAGATGTTAATATTGATTT
>CABRGI010000084.1 GCA_902470455.1 uncultured Parvimonas sp. | reverse complement strand
ATATTTTTTTATATTCTGGCTTAACATATACTTGTAATATTCTATATTGCACTTAATTCCTTTAATATCAATATAATATATTATGTAAAAAGATATTTTTGAATAATCTTACAACTTGTAAAAAGATAAACAAAGAATTTTTTGTGAATTTTTAAACCAATTAAAAAATTTTGTGAAATTACTTTCTTAAATTTTCATAAAAATTTAAACAAAAAAGACATCTAGTCAAAGATGTCCTTTACAATATTTAAAGATACTTCTATTTTTCTACGATTTCAATTTTATCTTCTGCTTTTATCTTTCCGCCTTTTATTACTTTTGTGAAAATTCCCTCTCTTGGCATTACACAGTCGCCAACAATATGTCTTATTTCACAGCCTAGATGACATTCTTTTCCGATTTGTGTAACTTCAAGAGTACATTCTCCAACTTTTAAGATTGTCCCTATCGGCAATTTGTAAAGAACAATTCCTTCAGTTAAGATATTTTCTGCAAAATCTCCCGCTGAAAGTTCAGGTAATTTTTCTTTCATCGCTTCCATACTTTCGACTCCAAGCAAACTTACTTGTCTATGCCATTTTCCAGCATGAGCGTCGCCGTCTATTCCGTAATCTTCAATTAATTCTATGTACTCTACAGGATGTTTTTTTATTCCCTTTCTTTCACTTATGCTTACTGCTAAAACTTTCATTACTTACTCCTCACAAAATCTCCGCTTTTTCCACCGGATTTTTCTAATAATTTTATTTCCGTTATTTCAATATCCCTTTGAACTGCCTTACACATATCATATATCGTTAGAGCAGCTATTGAAACTGCTGATAGTGCTTCCATTTCAACTCCTGTTTCTCCAACACATTTAGTTGTGGCAATTATTTCTATTTCAAAGTTTTCATAATCCATATTAAATTCAATATCTACACCAACTAAATTTATTGGGTGGCACATTGGAATTATATCGGAAGTTTTTTTTGCTCCCATAATTCCTGCAACTTGAGAAACAGCTAAAACATCTCCCTTTTTTGCTTTTCCATTTACCACTATATTAAAAGTTTCTTCATTTAATTTAACTTTTGCAAAAGCCTTGGCAATTCTTTTAGTTTTTTCTTTTTCTCCAACATCGACCATTTTTGCACGACCTTGATCATTAATATGAGTTAAAACTTTTTCTTCCATTTTAACCTCCGATTTTATTCATATCTCTTGCACTTTCACTCTTTCCGTCTTCAAGATGATGTTTTTCAGGTTTTTCATAAATTCCTCTCTTGAAAACTTCTTCAAGTTCTTCTCCACTCAAGCCCTTAAGATTTATCTCATCTCTTGAATGTAGGCAAGGTTTCAGTTTTCCGTCGCTTGTTAATCTTATACGATTACAATCTTCACAAAAAGAACAACTTATCGGGCTTATAAGTCCTATTCTACCCCTTTGTCCTTTTATCTTGTAGATTTTTGCAACTCCTGAAACTCCGTCAAACTCCAATTCAGGAACTTTTTCCAAAACAATTTTGTTTGAAACAAATTTATCCTTAGACCAATTTGCCGTTTCTCCAATTTGCATAAGCTCGATAAAACGAACTTCCAACTCGTATTCATTTGCTAAATTTACAAAGTCCTGTATTTCATCATCATTAAAGCCCCCGATTAGAACTACATTTATCTTGACTTTAAAGCCCTTTTTTATAGCATAAAAAAGACTCTCCATAGTCTTGTCAAAATCATTTCTTCGGGTTATATCATTGTACTTCTCTTTTACCAAAGTGTCAAGGCTGAAATTTATTCTTCTAACTTTATTTTCAAAAAGTTCATCTGCCATAGCTTTTAGATGAACTCCATTTGTCGTTATTGCAATATCTTCAATTTCATCAATCTTTGAAATCTGTTTACATAACTCAATAAAACCACGACGAACCAAAGGTTCTCCGCCTGTTAATCTGATTTTTTTTATTCCGTTTTTCGATGCAATTCTAACTATTTCAACAATTTCTTCAATGGATAGAATATCACTATGACAAAGACTTTCTACCCCACTTTTCGGCATACAGTATTTGCATCTTAGATTACATAAATCGGTAACTGAAATTCTAAGGTAGGTGATATTTCTTCCAAATCTATCCTTCATATAATCTCCTATCTCGATTTTTAATTATTTTCTGCTTCCAACAAAATTAAATCTTCTTTTCTTAAAGTTATAAAAAGATTTTTTTCGTGTTCAACCTTTTTCCAAATGTCTTTAGTTACTTCAACTCTTATGGATTTTTTTGCACCTTTTTTACGAACTAGGATTATATAAGTAAAGACATCTTCAATAACCTTATCTATTTCAACTTCAAATGAATTTTTATCTGACTTTATAAATTCAATAAAATGTGCACGAACTCCTAAAATTTTATGATTTTTTAAAATTGCATCTGCAGTTTCAAGCTCAACATTCCAGTCCTTTGCTCTAAGTCTATTTTCTGAAATTCTTTCAATTTCGGAAAAGTTTTTACAACCTGAAATAAGACAGGACGAAAAAGTTTTAGGATTTTTAAAAAGATCTTTCTTTTGCATAAGCTCTTCACTTTTTCCACTACACATCACACAAATTTCATTACAAAGTCTATAAACTTCTTCCCTACTATGAGAAACTAGAATTGTAGGAATTTTATATTTTCTTAAAACTTCAGAAACTTCCAATTCTATTTTCCATTTCAAATAGTCGTCCAATGCAGAAAAAGGCTCATCTAAAAGTATAATTTCCGGCTTGTTTATAAGTAATCTCGCAAGAGCAACTCTTTGCTTTTCTCCACCGGAAATTTCATTTATTTTTTTCTCTTTTAAATGAGAAATCCTCATTTCTTCAAGTTTTTCCATAATTAATTTATCAAAATTTTCTCTTTCTCTTATACCCACTTTAATATTTTCATATACATTCATATTAGGAAAAAGGGCATTGTCTTGAAATAGATATCCTATTTTTCTGTCTTTTGGTGAAATATTTATCTTTTTTTCAGAGTCGAATAGAACTCTATCATTTAATACAATTCTTCCTTTATCGGGTTTTTCAATTCCTGCAATACATTTTAAAGTAAGACTTTTTCCACTTCCTGATGCTCCTAAAAGCCCCATTATTTCATTGTCAAATTCAAATTTCGTTCTTAAATTAAATTTTCCAAAATTCTTTTCAATATCAACATAAATCATAAATTACTCCAATTTTAAAACTTATTCTTTAACTGCTTTATTTTCCAACATATTTATAATGATAAGAACTGTAAATGAAATTATAATATTTACAAGCACCCATTTATATGCTAAAGCGTCATTTCCCGTTCTCCAAAGCTGATAGACAGTTGTTGAAATTGTCGCAGTATCGTTTGGAGTATATCCTGAAACCATGCTTGTCGCTCCATATTCGCCCAAGGCTCTTGCAAAACTTAAAACAAGTCCAGCTAAAATTCCCTGTTTGCAATTAGGTAAAGTAATTCTCCAAAAAATCCAAGTATTACTCTTTCCAAGTGTTTGAGCAACGTATTTTAAATTCATATCGAAATTTTGAAAAGAACTTCTGGCTATTCTATACATTAGAGGAAAAGTTACAACTACAGTTGCAAAGATTGCAGAATACCAATTCATAACAAGTCTTATTGAAAATTTTTCCAAGAAAAAACTTCCGATTGCACTCTTCGGAGATAATAATCTCAAAATGAAAAAGCCGATAACCGTTGGTGGTAATACTAAAGGAAGTGTTAGGATAACATCCAAAATTCCCCTTACAAATCTATTAAGTTTTGAAATATAATATGCCAAGAATATCCCGATAAAAAAAGTTATCACAGATGAAATTAATGCAATTCTCAGCGAATTTAAAAGAGGATAAAGATCCATAAACACTTCCCTTTCATACTACTGTTTTCTATATTTTTTAATTATTTTGCCATTGTAAAGCCAACTTTTTCAAAAATTGCCTTACATTCATCGCCTTTTAAGAATTCTAAAAATTCTTTAGCTTCTTTAGAGTTTTTAGAATTTTTCAAAACTGCTGCAGGATATAAAACAGGAGTCTTAATCATTCCTTCTTTTGCAGTAGCAACAACTTCAAGTCCTGCTGAATAAGCATCAGTTGCATATATTATACCACAGTTTGCAACCCCTTCTTTAATCCAAGTTGTAACTTCCTTAACATTGCTTCCTAAAGTAACTTTCTTTTGAATTTCATCCCAGATTTTTAAGTTTTTCAAAAGTTCTTCTGAATATTGTCCAACAGGAACATCAGAGTTGCCTAGAGCTATTTTAGAAATTTCAGCCTTTGTTAAATCTGTAAAATCTTTAAGACCCAAAGAATTTCCCTTTGAAACCGCAAGAACAACTTTATTTTCTAAAAGATTGAATCTAGTTGCTTCGTCAATAACTACATTAGCTTCCGGAGTCTTTGACTTATCCAAAGCATTCATTTGTTTTTGAGCTGCTGAAATGAAAATATCCGCTTCAGCTCCTTGTTCGATTTGTTTCTTTAAAGTTCCTGAAGAATCAAAAGTATAAACTAATTCAATATCCTTATGCTTTTCTTCATATACTTTTTTGATTTGTTCCATTGTTTCAGTCATTGAGGCTGCACAAAAAACAGTTAGTTTTTTCTTTTCAGTCTTTTCAACTTTAGTTTCTTTCTTTTCTGCAGGTTTTGAAGAACAAGCAGTAATTCCAAAAATCATAGTTAAAACTAAAAATACTCTTAATAATTTTTTCATAAAATACTCCTTATAATATATTTGACTTTTAGTCAAATAAATTTTAACATTTAAAAAGAAACAAGTCAATAACTAATGTTCAGTTATATTAAAAATAATCGAACGGTATTTGTAAAAATAACCATTGGGTGTGTGAGAATTTTTTAAGTCCTTATAGGACTTACTATTATTTGTAAACAAATAATAGTAATGAGATTTCCAGAGC
>CABRGI010000083.1 GCA_902470455.1 uncultured Parvimonas sp. | reverse complement strand
AAGAGGATGTAAAATAGTAGTTATAGATCATTATAAATGTGATATTGCAAAAATAGCAGATTTATATATTCCAATTAAATCTGGAACAGATGGCTATTTTATTTTATCATTAATAAATTATTTATATAATAATAATTTATTAGATAAAGATTTTTTAGATAATTATACTTATGGAAAAGAAGATTTTTTAAATTATACTAAAGACTTTTCTATTTCATTATGTGAAAAAATAACAAAAGTGGATAGTAATATTTTTATTAAATTTGCAAAATTAATCTCAAATGAGACAGCTTGCCTTCTTACATATACAGGACTTGAATACTCTAATTCAGGAGTTCAAACTATTAGAAGTTTATATACACTATGGGCATTAACTAATAATTTAGACGTTAAAGGGGGACTTTTAATAAAACCTAAAAATAATCTTTATAATAGAGTTAAAACCCCATATATAAAAGATACTAATGTAAGAATGATTGGAGAAAATGAGTTTCCACTATTTGCAAAATTGGTTTGCCAACCACAATTTACAATGTTTCCAAAAGCAGTATTAGAAAAAGAACCCTATGAAATAAAAGGTCTATTGAATGTTGGTTCAGCCATAACTAATAATTATCCAAATTCTAAATTGTTTGAAGAAGCTTTAAAACATTTGGATTTTTTTGTTAATGTAGATAGGTTTTTAACAAAAGATTCACTTTATGCAGATGTCGTACTTCCTGCTACAACTTATTTTGAAGATGAAAGTTTTGTTATTTACCCTGATAGAATAGAAAAAAGAGAAAGAATATTTAAGCCTATTGGAGAATCAAAAGCAAATATATATATTTTACAATTAATCGCTGAAAGTCTTGGTTTTGGAAGTGAATACCCTAAAAACGAAAAGGAACTTTTTGAATATTCATTTTATAATACTCCAGAAATTTTAGATTCTTTAAAAAAGTATGGTGTATATTATTTTCCAAAAATAACAAAAAAATTTCAGTATAAAAAATACAAAAAGGGACTATTAACTTCTGATGGAAAAACAGGATTTCCTACACCCACAGGTAAATTTGAAATATATTCTACCCTATTAAAATCTTATGGATATGAACCACTTCCTAAATTTATATTTTCTAAAGAAGGAGAAATAAACACTCCAGAATTATTTCAAAAATATCCTTTGATTTTAAATACAGGTGCAAGAATAAAATCAACATTTAGAACACAACATTTGAATATAACTGGCCTTTTAAAATCTCAACCAAAGCCTGAGGTATTAATAAATCCTGATGATGCAAAAGATAGAGGAATTTTAAATGGCGATTGTGTTGAAGTATTTAATAAAAGAGGTTGTGTTGAAATGTATGCAAAGGTAACAAATAAAGTAGAAAAAGGAGATTTAGAGTCAATGTTGGTGGTGGCTCCCCTTTCCAAAATAAAGAATGGAGTAAAGCAAATGTAAATTATTTAACAGATAATAAAAACATTGATGAAATATCAGGGTTTCCATGTTTTAAAAATTTGCTTTGTGATATAAGAAAAAAAATTTAAAAATTTATAAAGTAATTATATACAAAAAGACACTGAATTTCTCAGTGCCTTTTTTTTTAATTTTATATTAAAATCTAATATTAGCTTTTAAGCAAATTATTTTACTAATTCTAAAATCGCCATTTCAGCTGCGTCCCCTTGTCTAGGTCCTAGCTTTAATATTCTTGTATATCCACCATTTCTTTCTTTATAAAGTGGAGCAATTTCTTCGAATAGCTTATGAACTGTTTCAGTCTTGTAAATATAAGCTAAAGCTTGTCTTCTTGCGTGAAGATCGCCTTTTTTACCAAGAGTTATCATTTTTTCAGCTACTCTTCTAGTTTCCTTTGCTCTTGTTAACGTAGTTTCAATCTTTCCGTTTTCAAAAAGAGATTGAACTTGATTTCTAAGCATCGCATCTCTGTGATCAGCTCTACGTCCAAGTTTTCTTAAATTAGCCAAAGTACTACCTCCTCTTTTTATTCTTCATCTAAAAATTTTAAACCTAATTCATGCATTTTATCTACTACTTCTTCTACAGATTTTTTACCAAAGTTTTTAATTTTCTTTAGTTGTTCTATATCTTGTGAAATAATATCTTTAACTGTATCAAGATTTGCTCTTTTCAAACAGTTAAAACTTCTAAGGGATAAATCTAATTCTTCAACACTCTTTGATAAAACACTATTAGTGTCTAAATTTTTACCATCTTTTATACTTGAATTATCAAGGTTAATGTCTGGTAGTGATCTAAATAGACTTAAGTAATCTATAAAAATTCCAGCACCTGTTGAAAGAGCTTCTTGTGGAGTAATAGTTCCATTTGTCCAAACTTCAATTTCAAGTTTATCAAAATCTATACTTTGTCCAACTCTAGTATTTCCTACCATAAAGTTTACTTTCTTTACAGGGGAAAAAGAAGAATCAACTGCTATTGAATTAATATCACAGTATTCTTTATTCAAATCGCTAACTCTATAGCCTTTACCATTTAAGACTAATAAATCCATTCTGATTTCTCCCTCTTCATTAAGAGTTGTTATATAATGATCTTTATTAGCTATTTCAACATTTTGATTTTCAGAAATATCTCCAGCTGTTACAACTTTTGGTCCTTTTACATTTAATTCTAAAATTACTGGCTCATCATTAAATTTCTTTAATGCAATACCCTTAATATTGATTAAAATTTCTGGAACATCAGCTATTGAACCCTTAATAGTTGTAAACTCATGTCCGACTCCATCGATTTTAACAGTTGCTATGGCAGATCCAGGAAGAGACCCTAAAAGAACTCTTCTCATAGAATTTCCTAATGTTGTACCATATCCTCTATCAAGAGGCATTATAGCAAATTTACCATAGTTTTTTTCAAGATCTATATCTAAAACTTCAATATTTGTATTTAAATCTTCTGTCATAGACTTTATCCTCCTTAGTCTAATTCATATTGAAACTTTTAAATACTTTTAAAAGTTTACAATTACACTCTTCTTCTCTTTGGTGGTCTACAACCATTATGTGGAATTGGAGTAACATCCTTAATTAAACTAACTTCAAGTCCAGTAGCTTGTAATGATCTGATAGCAGCTTCTCTACCTGATCCAGGTCCTTTAACATAAACTTCTACAACTTTTAGTCCATGTTCCATAGCTTTTTTTGCAGCTTCCTCAGCAGCTTGTTGTGCAGCAAATGGAGTAGATTTTCTTGATCCTCTAAAACCTAATTGTCCAGCACTTGCCCAAGAAATTACATTACCGTTTAAATCACTAAGAGTTACCATAGTGTTATTAAATGAAGAAACGATATGAGCTTGTCCTTTTTCAATATTTTTACGCTCTCTTCTTTTAACACGAGCTTTTTGTTTCTTAATTGCCAATTAAATCCCCTACTTATTTACCTTTTTTTGTACCAGAAACTTTCTTTGGACCTTTTCTAGTTCTGGAATTATTTTTAGTATTTTGTCCTCTTACAGGTAAACCTCTTCTATGTCTGATTCCTCTGTAACAGTTAATTTCTCTTAATCTCTTAATATTCATAGCGATTTCTCTACGTAAATCACCTTCAACAAGATATTTATCTATTTCAGCCCTTATTAAAGCAACTTCAGCTTCAGTTAAATCTTTAACTCTTGTATCTGGGTTGATTCCAGCATTTCTAAGAATATCGTTTGAAGTCTTTCTACCTATACCATAGATATAAGTCAAACCTATTTCTACCCTTTTTTCTCTTGGTAAGTCGACACCTACAATTCTTGCCACTGTTACCTACACCTCCATCTTCATTAACCTTGTTTTTGTTTGTGCTTTGGATTTTCACAAATCACCATTACTCTACCTTTTCTTCTGATGATTTTACATTTTTCGCACATTTTCTTTACTGATGGTCTTACTTTCATTTAAGTCCCTCCTATGCTACTTGTTTCGCCAAGTTATTCTTCCTTTTGTTAAGTCATAAGGTGAAAGTTCAACCAATACCTTATCACCTGGAAGAATTCTTATATAATTCATTCTTAATTTTCCTGATATATGAGCTGTTATTTCATGACCATTTGCAAGTTTAACCTTGAATATAGTATTTGGCATAGCATCAATAACAGTTCCTTCAACTTCTATAACATCCTTTTTGGACATTTAAAGAACCTCCTATTTTTCTACATTATCCTGTATATATGATTTTAATAATTTTCTCAAATTAGAATCATTAAATGATAATGGATTCAAACTAAAATCTTTAAGCACGTCATTATAAATTTGCAAATGCTTTGACTTTTTAAGTTTAGGTTTAGAAAGAGGTCTGTTACTACCATTAGCAACTTTTACTAATGATGAACTTATTACCTCAACTATGATCATTACTTCGCCCTTGTCACGGCCCTTAAGTGATTTTACAACCTGACCTACTTTAAAATCAAAATTTAGATCCATAGTATACTCTCCAAAATGTTAGACATTTTAAGAAAGAGACTCCTTAATTTGTGAAAAGACATCCTCAATAGACAAAGTACCATCAACAGTTAAAATCAATCCTAAATTTTTGTAAAAATCTATTAGTGGAAAAGTTTGATTTTCATATACTTCTATACGATCTAATACAGTTTTTTCATTATCATCTGCTCTTTGAATAACCTCTCCAGAACATTTATCACAAACTCCTTCTTTTTCAGATGGTTTGTTATCTACATGATAAGTTTCTCCACAATTTTTACAAACTCTTCTTCCAGAAAGTCTTTTTACTAAAATATTTTTATCAACATCTATGTTTATCACCTTATCTAGATTAAGACCTCTTTCTGCTAAGCCTTTTTGTAAAGCTTCTGCTTGATTAATTGTTCTTGGAAAACCGTCTAGTAAAAAACCATTTTTACAATCTTCTTTAGAAAGTCTATCCCATACTAAATCTATAGTAAGTTCATCAGGTACTAATTGACCTTTATCTAGATAAGAC
>CABRGI010000082.1 GCA_902470455.1 uncultured Parvimonas sp. | reverse complement strand
CTTATTTATTTTTTCTCTTTTTACCAACAACAACTGCCATTCCTAAAGAAGCAACTGCCATAGCAACAAGTCCTAAAACATTTGAATCAAGATTTGTCTTTACAAGTCCTTTTCTCTTCTTAGGAGGTTGTTGTCCCGGTTGTCCCGGTTGTCCCGGTTGTCCCGGTTGTCCTGGTTGTTCCGGTTGTTCCGGTTGTTCCGGTTGTCCCGGTTGTTCATTTTTAGCATATTCAACTGCGTAAAGTGAGAAGTGAGTTGTCTTAAACATTATTTTAGTAGAATCTTGAGTAAATTCAATATTTTCAAGATTACCTTTATCATTTACATAGTGAACGGCTTTTGCTGTCTTTCCTGTAGCTTTTACTATTGAAACATTGTATTCACCTTGAGGAACATTAACCTTATTTCCATCTTTATCAACAAAGTAAATGTCATACAAATCAGTATCTAAATCTTTTAATTTTTCAACTGAATTTTTGTCTTTAACATCAGCTTTTAAAGTCCAATCTTCTTTTAAGTCATAACTTGAAACTGTAACTTTATTGTCCTTATCTGTTAATTTTACTAATTTTTTAATATTTACAACTTCTTTAACTTTATCATTTGAAACTGTAATTTCAAAAGTTTCTCTATCTACTTTATATCCTTCTGGAACTTCAACAGTAACTTTGTATTTGCCACGAGCAACTTCTCCGTGGAATACTTTCTTATTGAATTTACTTTGAGTTAATTCAGTTTTTTCATTTGATTCAACATTTTCAAGAGTTACTTTTACTCCTTCAGGAAGTTCATCTAAACCTTCAAAAGTAACATTTACTACATCGTTTATAGCTTCTTTTGTCTTAAAGATTACTTTCTTTGGTTTGTTTTCTTCAACTGTAAATTTAATTACTTTTGTTTCAAATGTTAAAGAATCATCACTTGTAGTAATCTCAGCAGTATATTCTCCAACAGGTAAAACAGTCATTTTAGCTCTGTGGAAATTAAGACCTGTAAGGTTTCCTTGATCATCCTTTATTGGAGATTCATATAATTTAGTATAAGATTTTAAAGTATCTTTTTCAATTACCTTTCCATCTTTGTCTTTGATTATATAAGTTGCACCAGGTCCCATATAATCATCAGCATAGTCTTCTATTTGTAATCTGATATTAACTTCGCCATGTCCCGCTTCAATAGTTTCTTCTTTTTGCTTTGTTTCAAAAACAACTTCTGTTGTTTTATCTTGTTCAGCTTTTACAGGTTTTGATTTTTGAGCTAATGGTTCATATATTTCAGGAATTGAATTAATGTAGAAATTATAATCTCCAGGAGCAATATTTACTAATTCGTTAGAATAGTTATAGCTTGTTAATTGATTCCAATTTTCTCCTTGTCCAATCCAAACTTCTTGTCTCCAATTGATTTCAATTGGGAACATATTTAAGTTTTCAGAGCCTTCTATATGATTTCCTTCAAAGTCTTTATAATTTGTTACTTTGAATATTGGTTTAATATTTGCACCTAAATCTTGTGGATTTTGTTGTTGTTCAACATAAGCTGATCCATCTAAATTAAGTGAAGAAATATTTCCTGCATGGTCAAAAGTATGAATAGAAATATTCTTATGATCTACTCCTGCTGGAATTTCAAAAGTACCGTCATCTTTTGGAAGTATCCATTTAGTATCTCCATTTGAATCAATATATTTTAAGAATGTTTCTTCAACCCCACTTAAATTGTCTGTAATCTCAGGTTTGTAAATATTTCCTTCAACCTTTGGATTAGCAATTACCGGAGCAGTAGTATCTACTTTTACTTCGAATTCAACTTTTTGTTCGTTTTCAACAGCAGCACCCGGAGCTTCTGAGTTTGCAGTTATTACATATTTGTATTTTCCTTCAGGAAGAGCTTTACCGTCAGTTGCTGTTCCACCCCAATAAGTTTGATTTACAAGATCAGATCTTGAAGCATCTGGACTGTAGTTATTGCTATTTTTATAACCATAGCCTGAACCATTTTCATAAACAAGACTTCCATCTGAATTATAAACCTTAGCTTTGATATATTGTGAATTTCTAAAGAATACACCTTTGAATGCAACAAAGTCTTTGTTATTATCTCCATTTGGAGAAATTGCTAAATTATCCTTTGAGAATGAAACATTTCCTGCATTGAAACCTAGAGGAATTTCACCTTTACTTCCAACAAAATTATATTGTTCTCCATTATTTCCCTTCCATTGTTTTCCTCTTGCATAAGGGTTGTTTTCAACTGTTACAAGAGATGTAACATCTCCTGTGTAAGTATTTCCTTGTAGCATATACATAGGAAGTGTTTTGCTTAAATCAAATTCATAAACAGGTTTTTCCCAAAGAGGAACATTCGCCCATTTTCCTTTAAATCCACTAAATGCTATACTAACTTCTTTTGTATTATCTTTTGCATCTTCAAAGAATACAAAACCTTCAAGGAAGTAGCCATTAGGCATTTGTTTACTTAATTCTGCATCATATTTACTTGCATCTACAGTTATTTTAACATCTACTGAACTATTAGCAGGAACAGTGATTTCTTTTCCTTGAATTGTCTCTAAAGTATTTGTCTTTAAAGCAAATTTTCCGTCAGCAACTGCATCAGTTCCTAAAACAGTCTTATATTTTAAAGTCTTTGCTTCTTTTCCAATATTAACAACTTTTAAATTAATATCAAATTTGCTGTCAACATCATTTAATCTAACTTTTGGATTATTTTCACTGTCAACTACATAAATATCTGTAGATGTAGCTTTTTCAACATTTACAGCACCTGCACCTTGTTTTCTAGGGGAAACATAATTTTCAGTTCCCTTTTCCTTAACAGGATCTGCTGTACTCATCATTAATGCTTTTATAACGTCATATTCTTTATCTCCTGTAATTTCAGGATGTCTTTTATTTAAACTTTCTCTTACAAGAGCAACAGCACCAGCAATATGAGGAGTTGCCATTGAAGTACCACTCATAGTCATATACTTATTATTATTTATTGATGAATAAATAAGTCCGCCTGGAGCAGTTATATCCGGTTTGAATTCTCCATCAGATGACCAACCATAAGATGAGAAGTCAGTTAATTGACCGCCATTAGCATAAGGAATTGCACTTAATTGTCTTGTAAATTTAACTTTTTTATCAATATTTTCAATAATTTTCTTACCTGCAGAATTTCCTACAAATACGGATGGAATACTAGCTATAGAAGTTTGTTCTCCAAATGACATATTTATAAGTTCTTCTCCACCAGATTCGTGATTATAGATTATAACACCTTTTGCTCCTTTAGAAGCTGCCATAGCTATTTTATCTGCAAAAGTAGCGTCTCCTCTTTTAACTAGAACAACTTTATCAGTAACATCTTTGCCAACATAATCAGCCTCTGTATTTCCAAGACCGGCTTCCACTACATCATAGCTTTCTGAATCTTTGCCTTCAGGGATAAATACTTTATCTGTAGGATTTGCTTCTCCATCGTAACCAGGGAAATATTCTCCTGATTTTAATACTCCATTAACTCCTTCAATGCTTATAGTTCTAACTCTTTCAACATCTGTGTACATTGCTGCAACAGTTAAAGCATCTTTTGCAACCCCCGGACTTCCAACTGTACCATAGTCAGGATTTGTTGCAGGAGGATTTTCACTAAATGCTCCGAAATGTCCGTCATTACCGGCAGCAATAGCTACAATAACACCCATTTTTCTTGCGACTGATATTGCTTTTTCCATAGCACGTCCTACAGATGAAATAGATCCGTTAGGAGCACCTAAACTCAAGTTAACACTATCTGCTCCAAGTTTTACAGAGTCTTCAAGAGCTTTTGCATACATATGAGAATAAGTTGATAAGTTTTCGAAAACTCCCATGAAAATAAGTTGCGCTTCCGGAGCAGTTCCAATAATTTTTTCTTTCTTAGTTGAACCGTCTTCTTGAGTGAATTCAGCTTCTTTTTGTGGGTTACCTACTGAAATACCGGAAACATGCATTCCGTGAGATTCTTCTCTAATCTCTTCTTTTACATTTTCGCCATTTGTACTATAGTTATGAGCATAAACAACTTTGTCAGTTCTCCAGCTACCATAACTTATTCCAGCATCTTTCATCTTTTTATCCATAGAAGCTTTTGTTGGGAACTTTCCTTTTGAAACATCAGTAACTCTTAAGATGTCATGATTTACATCAACACCTGTATCTAATACAGCTACGACTCTACCTTGTCCATTGTATTTTTTTCTAAGTTCGTCAGTAACCTTCATTAGATTATTTGAATCTAAACTTCTTTTCTTTCTCTTGGAAATAAATTCCTTTTCTTCTTGTTTAACTGTAGGTTTTAAAAATTCATTTGAAACTTCAACTGACTCAACAGAAGCCATTTTTGAAATTTTTTCAATATTTTTAACCTTAGTTTTTAAAGCAATTCCGGCAAATAATAAGTCATATTCATAATATGTTTCATAACTTATATCTGCTTTTTTAAGTTCATCCTTAAAAGAATCTACTAAAGATTTAGCTTTAGCTTCTCTAGCTTTTTTTCCTTCCGCAGTTTTTAGACTAGCAAAATCTACTTCGGAATCTTCTTTTAAAACTACAATATAAGTTTTTTCTTCATTTTCATTTTCTTTAAACTTATTTGCAGTTTTTGTAATTTTTGGAGCTGTATTAACTTTTTCATTAGCAAAAATAGCACTTGTGCTACTTAATAATAATGAAAACGTTAATAGCAGTGTCAAAAATCTTTTCTTCATAGAAAAACCCTCCTTGAACACATAATAAATAAATATAATATAAAAAATATTACTTTAACAGTATAACATATTTGCTTATTTTTGTACATACCATTTAAAGTAATATTTCCCAAAAACCATTGAAATTTAATAGATTTTTATAAAAACATAAAATATTTTTTAATTTCCTATTGACTTTTTGTAGAAATTTAATTTATAATAA
>CABRGI010000081.1 GCA_902470455.1 uncultured Parvimonas sp. | reverse complement strand
GACAAAATTTGTTGTAAAATCACTATAAAATAATCCTGCAGGTTTATATCTTTCTTTGTTTGAAGATAAAATTGCATTCATATAGACAAAAAGTTGTAGCTGAAGACCTGCATAGACTTGATTTAAGTCAATATCTCTTTTTGAAGACTTATAATCAATAATTCTTAAAAAGTCAAAATTTTCTCCTTTAAAAATATCAATTCTGTCAATTTTACCAACTAATTTAATTTTTTTCCCATTCTTTAAAGTATAGGTAATAGGTTTTATTGACTTATCTCCAAATTCTGTTTCAAAACCTGTTGGAATAAAATTTCCTCGTCTTACTTGTTCAGCCATAATTTCTATACTTTCAACAATATTTTTTTGTGTAATACTTGAAAAATACTTATATTTTGGAGAGCTTTCAAGAATAAAATTAGACTTTTCAGACATTTTTTTCGTTAATTTTTCTACTTCCCTTTTGATAAATTCTCTATCAATAGTATTCCAATCAATATTATTTTCAAAAACTCCCTTAAAAAAGTCGTCAAAAATCTTATGGCAATATGTTCCATAATCTGCAGGAGAAAAGTCATAAACTTCTCTTTCCTTCGCTCTAAGTCCATAATTTATAAAATATGAAAAAGGACAACGCATAAAGTTCTCTAATTTTGAAATACTTACATTTCCACTTTCATAAAGAAATGATGTATAATCTTTTATATTATCAGTTTCTTTTTTGTAGTTCAATTTATCCTTTAAAATTTCAATCTTGTATTTATAATCTTTATCTTCTATCAAGAAATCAATTATTTCTCTAAAATTGAATTTGTCATTTTCACTCAATTTATTTGAATTTAAAGCCTCAATATTGGAAACTAAAATTTGATACAATCTCTCTTTAGAAAAAGTTTCAAAAATATCCATAATAAAAAAATCTTTTCTATAATCTATACTTTCAACTTCCAAATTTCCAAAAATGAATTTAATTTTTTTCACAAATCTTGAAACTAAAAGACTCTTTCCCTCCAAATCGGAAACAGGAAAAGTTATATACAATTTTTCTTTAGCAATGCTGAAAGTCTTATAGCTTAAAAATTGTTCATCAGTAGTTTTTAGTAAATTGTTATTTGAAAAATTAAAGCCCATAGTTTTTAAACTTTCTTTTTCATTTTCGCTAATTAAGTCATTATCCACTATATTTTTTGGAAAATTCCCGTCATTAACTCCCAATACAAAAGCTATTTTTGTAGAAGGCTTTTTCATTCTATCAACAGTTGTAATAAAGACTTCATCCTTTGAAGGTGGAACAATTCCAAGCTCAATATTTTCAAGTTCAGTCTTAATTAAATTTATAAATTTTGAGTAGGCAATTTTATCCTCTCCCATAAATTCAACCATTTCATCCAAAACTGCTGTAAAACTTCCCCAAACTTGAGAATACTCTTTAGCTTTATATAAATTTCCTTCATTTTGAAAATTCATTACAAGCTCGTTTATTCTATCAAAAAGTCCAATTTCCAAAGTGAACTCATATAAATATTTACAAATATCCTTTACGGTATTTCTACCTTTTAGCTTATCATGCAAGTTTTTTATAGGTGATATTACAATATTTTTTATCTCATTTATCTTTACAAGTTTTTCATCATCACTTTCTTCCTCAACACTATGGACGATGGACTTGTTCCAAGATTCGTCAAACCAACGATTACCTTTTATTCCATTTGCAATTACATAATTTTCCAAAAGGAAAATATCTTCATCAGAAACTTCTGTAAGTCCGCTCTTCAAATATCTAAAAACAGAATTATAGGAATAATTTTTATCCTTCATATCCAAAATGGATAAAATTAGAATAACAATCGGATTTTCCATAATTGAAATCTTTTCGTCCAAGAAATAATCTATATTGTAATCGTCAAAAACTCTTTCAATAATATAAGAATATTCGTCTAAACTTCTCATACATAGAGTTATATCATTGTATCTATAGCCTTTAGTTTTAACTAATTTTGAAATTTCCTCTGCAACAAAAGAAACTTCATCATATATATTTTTAAATTTTATAATTCTAATATTTTCAGAATCTTTAGAATATGGTTTTGGAGAAAAAGTACCGATATTTTTTTCCAAAAACGATAAATCTTCCGAATAACTTTTATTTGAAAGTGAAATATTTTCAAGTAATTGAATATTATACTTTTCGCAAATATTTTTAATATTCAAAATTGTTGAATTACTTCTTAAAAACATATTCATTTTTGAATGTAAATTTTTAAAATCAGTTAAAAGAGAAAAATAAATATTTTTTGAAAAATAGATTAACTTTTCAATTACCAAGTATTGAGCGGGAGTAAAGTCCATATATTCGTCAACGAAAATAGTTGCTCCTTTAATACTTTCAAAATCGTCAAGTTTTTCAGCAAAAATATTTAAAGTATCTTCAGTATCAGAGTATTTTTTATCAATCAAATTTTCATAAGATTTATAAATATTATATAAATCTTGCATTTTAAATTTCAAAGACTCATTTTTAACATTTTCTGTAAGTGAAAAAACATCCGAAACTGAAAAATCATTTTGTTTAAACTCTATTATCATATCCATAATATTATTTACAAAACCCATTTTAAAATCATCGGACTTAAATGTAATTAAATCCTTTGAAACCAAGTCCATAGCCTTAAAAGTTAAAAGACTTCTAGCACTTGTTGTAAGTCTTCTCTCCTTAAGTCCACCGACATTGGTAAAAACAATTTTACTTAAAGTTGAAAAACTTACAACTCTAATTCTAAAATTAGGATCAATATTTTTTTCATCTTCAAGCTTTTCACTTAATCTTTTTTCCATTTCATATGTAAATTTTTCCGGAACTAAAATATAAATAGGCTTTTTATCTTCTCTTTTAGCCTCTTCAAAGCAAAGATCTAAAATCTTATCAGTCCTATCTGCTCCAAATCTTCCTGTTATAAATCCAACTGACACAATAATTACCTCTTTCAATCTGATATGATTATTTTATCATATTTTGATATAACAAAAAAGATAATATGTCAAAATAAAAAATTTTGCCACACTATCTTCATATATTTTTAATCTAATTCAAATTTTCCTGTGTATAATTGATAATATCTTCCTTGTTTTTCAATCAACTCATCGTGAGTTCCCATTTCTAAAATTTCTCCATTATCCAGAACTATTATTCTATCAGAGTTTGAAATTGTAGAAAGTCTATGAGCAATTATAAATACAGTTCTACCTTCCATTAAAACATACATAGCCTTTTGAACAACATTTTCTGTTTTTGTATCTATTGAAGAAGTAGCTTCATCAAGAATAAGAACAGGTTTATTTTCAAGTAATGCTCTTGAAATTCCAAGCAACTGTCTTTGACCTTGAGATAAATTTTCTCCACCACTTCTTAAGACTGTATCATATTGTTCAGGAAGTTTTATTATAAATTCGTGAGCACCTGTTTTCTTACAAGCCTCGATACATTCTTCTCTTGTAGCTTCTAAATGCCCGTATCTAAGATTTTCTAAAACTGTTCCCGTAAATAGATTTGTTTCTTGTAAAACAACACCTACATTTTTTCTAAGGTCAGCTTTTTTTATTGAATTTACATTTATTCCGTCAAATAAAATTTCTCCACTATTTACATCATAAAATCTGTTTATAAGGTTGGCAATTGTAGTTTTACCACTTCCGGTTGCTCCTACAAGTGCAATCTTTTCGCCTTGTTTAGCAGAAATACTGATATTTTTTAAAACTGTTTTTTCCTTATTATATCCGAAAACAATATTTTTTATATCAATATTTCCTAGAACTTCTACTTTTTCTCCATTTTCTTTTACAAATTCATATTTGTCATTTTCTTGTTCTATTTCAACTTTACCCTCATCTACTTCAGGTTCTTGGTCAATTAGAGCAAAAACTCTCTCAACTCCTGCTAAACCCATAATGATTGAATTTAATTGCATTGAAACTTGGTTGATATTTCCTGAAAATTGCTTTGTCATATTTAAAAATGGAACTACTATACTTATACTAATTGCCATACCTGAAAGACTTAAATTATATACATTAAAGTATATTAAAAGACCTCCAACAATTGCTACCACAACATAAAGAATATTTCCTATATTATTTAAAATTGGTCCAAGTATATTAGCATAAGAGTTTGCTTTTTGAGAATCATCAAATAATTTATCATTTACTTCATTAAATTTTTTCATTGACTCATCTTCATAATTAAAAACTTTTACAACTTTTTGTCCATAAATCATTTCTTCTAAATAACCTTCAGTTTTACCCAATGATTTTTGTTGCTCAATGAAGTATTTTCTTGAATGTTTACCAACATACTTTGTTACAAAATACATGGCAACAACACCTAGTAGAACGGTAAGTGTCATCCAAAAACTAAAATATAACATTATACCAAAAACTGTTATAACAACAACTAATGATGCTAAGACATTTGGTAAACTTTGTGAAATCATCTGTCTTAAAGCGTCAACATCATTTGTATAATAACTCATTATATCGCCATGACCTTCAGTATCAAAATACTTCAAAGGAAGAGTTTGCATTTTTACAAACATCTTTTTTCGCATATGATAAAGAGTTCCTTGTGTTATAGTAGCCATTGCAAGATTATATACGGCTGTTAGTATCAAAGAAAGTATATCTACTACAATTAATATTAAGATTAAAGTAATCATTTGTTTTGAAAAAACAGACCATGAAACCGAAGGATCTCTAGCTTCAAGTAAACTTACAATTCTTTGTATAAATAAACTTGGAATTGAGCTAACCCCAGCAGTAAATACTATTCCAACTAAAACTAAAGGAAAAAGTACAGGATAAGCTGTAAATACTTCTTTTATTACTCTGAATAAAATTGATTTTTTACTATTTTTCATCTACAACTCCTCCTTGTGTTAAATATAAATCACGATATAACCCCTCTTGTCTTACTAGAGTTTCATGATTTCCACTAG
>CABRGI010000080.1 GCA_902470455.1 uncultured Parvimonas sp. | reverse complement strand
CCAGGGATATCAGCTATTACAAAGGATTTATTTTCTTCAACTCTACAAACTCCTAAATTCGGCTCTAAAGTTGTAAAATGATAATTTGCAATTTTTGGTTTTGCATCACTTAAAACTGAAAGCAAAGAAGATTTTCCAACATTTGGCAGTCCAACAAGTCCAACATCAGCAATCAATTTTAATTCTAATTTAATTGTTCTTTCCTCTCCCTTTGTTCCGGGTTGTGCAAAACGAGGAGCTTGTCTTGTGCTAGTAGCAAATCTAGCATTTCCCTTACCACCTCTACCCCCTTTTGCAACAATAAACTTATCATCCTTAACTTTAAAATCATGAATAACTCTATTAGTTTCAAAATCTTTAATCAATGTCCCAACAGGTACTTTTACAATTAAATCTTCACCTTTTTTACCATATTGTCTTTTAGTTTTTCCATTTTCTCCATTTTGAGCAAAGTAGTGTTTTTTATATCTAAAATCCATAAGAGTTCTTACTCCCTCATCGGATATAAAAATTACACTTCCTCCATCTCCACCGTCGCCACCATAAGGTCCCCCATCCGGTTCGTATTTTTCTCTTCTAAAAGAAACACAGCCATCTCCACCTTTTCCGGCTCTTAATTCTATTTTTGCAATATCTATAAACATATTTACCTCTTTTTCTTTCTTAATTACAAAAAAGATTGAGAACTCAATCTTTTTTATTATAGCTCATAACTATTTTTCAAAACTTTTAAAAATATCTTTATAAGCCTTAATTCTATTTTCTTTATCCGCAAAAATATCTGAACCTGAAACTATCAATTCCGCTCCAGCTTCAATGACATCTTTAACATTTGTAGTTTTTACTCCACCGTCAACTTCAACTATAACATTCAAATTTCTTTCTTCTATCTTTTTCTTTAAATTTTTTATTTTATCAAGAGCGGAAGGAATAAAACTTTGTCCACCAAATCCAGGATTTACACTCATAATTAAAACTAAATCTAAATCTTCCAACACATAATCCAAAACGTCAATATTAGTCGCAGGATTTAATGAAACTCCGGCTTTCATTCCCAATGATTTGATATAAGAAATAGTTCTATGAAGATGCTTACAAGCCTCATAGTGAACAGTTACAATATCAGCTCCTGCATCTTTAAAGTTTTGAATATATCTATCAGGATCCTCTATCATTAAATGAACATCAAAAACCATATCCGTTAAAGGTCTTAATTGTTTAATTATCATTGGCCCAAAAGAAATATTTGGAACAAACATTCCATCCATTACATCTAAATGTAAATACCTAACTCCGTTTTTATCTAAAACTTCAATATCTGATTTTAAATTTGTAAAATCAGCTGATAACAATGATGGTGATAATTCTAACATTTAATACCTCCTATTTTTTAGATACTCATTTAAATAAAATATATAACTGTCATATCTACTTTTACTTATATTTCCTTTTTCTAATTCATTTTTTACAAAACAATTCGGTTCATTTATATGCTTACAATCAGAAAACTTACATTTAGAACCTAACTCAAACTCCACAAAGGCATCCCTAATCTGAGTTTCGTTATCTATAAACTTTGTCAAGTCAAGAGAAGTAAAACCCGCAGTATCTATAATAAATGAATTATCAAAAAATTCATATAAAGTTGCCGCTCTTGTAGTATGTTTACCTCTTTTTGTCTTATTACTTATCTCTCCAACCCATATATTATATTTAGGATTAAGAAAATTTAAAATTGTACTTTTACCAACACCAGACGGTCCTGTAATAACTGAAATTTTATCCTTACAAATTTCTTCAAACAATTTTTTGTTATCCAAACTTATGCTATTAAAAATTATTTTATATCCAAGTTTTTCATAAGTATTTTTAAAATCTATTTCCAATTCTTTATCAATCAAATCACATTTATTCAAACACAAAACTATTGGAATTTTCATTATTTCATAATACATTATATATCTATCGATAATTTTATATGAAATTTCAGGTTCTTTCATTGAAAAAACTATAATAGCTTGATCAACATTTACAACCGGTGGTCTTAAGATTTCATTTTTCCTTTCAAACACCTCTACTATATAAGCTGTATCATCTTCAAAGATTTCAATCTTAACATTATCCCCAACCATTGGAGATAATTTTTTGTTTCTAAAAACTCCTCTAGCCTTTGACATATATTTTCCACTATCAGTTTTTACATAATATAAATCTTTTGAAATATCAAAAATTACTCCTATTTCAAACATATTAATTCTCACCTGATAAAATAAGTTCTCCGTTTACATAAACATTGAATTTGTCAGTAGATTTAGCCTTTATATTTATTGTCAGCTTTCCTCCACCGGTAACCATTGTTTTCTCATATAACTTAGTTTCACCATTTTCAGTGTTTTTAGTAACTAATAAAAGATAATTCTTACTTGGCTCATTTATAGTATATTTTTTTGTAACAGAATCTGATTCGCTATAAGAAGTTAAATTTAATACATTATCAGTATTTGATTTCCCTGAACTTACAACGATGTCAATCTTAGTTTCTGCATCAACCTTTACACCTTTTCCATAAGATTGCCAAATTACAGTTCCGGCTTTTTGAGAATCTGCTTTCTTTTCAGTTCTACCAACAGCTAAACCGATATCATAAAGAGCCTTAATTGCCTCTGCTTCGGTTTTACCTATCAAATCAGGTACTTCTACCTTTTTATCTTCTTTACCTCTACTTACTACAATATCAATTTTAGTTCTTTTTTCAACTTCTTCACCATAGTTTACACTTTGGCTTACTACTTTATTTTCATCTACTTTATCATCATATTTTCTTTCAACTTTACCCAATTCCAAATCACTCTTCTTCAACAGTTCTTCAACTTTTTCAAACTCAACATTTGATAGGTTAGGAACTATCGTTTTATTTTTTCCTACACTTACAGTTAATTCAACATTTGTTCCCTCTTTTGCTTCAGCGTTAGGATTAGGAGATTGTTGAACAATCTTTCCGGCTTCAACAGAGTCATCATTAACAGTCTTTACGATTAGTCCATTAAGCTTCTTTTCTTTTAATAATTTTATAGCTTCATCTTTATCCAAACCAATAACTGCCGGTACTTTTACAGTGTTTGTAGCTTTGTTGGAAACTGCTAATCTGTAAATAAAGAATACAGAAGCAATTATTAATAAAGCTAGAACAACATAAGTTACAGTATAGTCAAAAATTCCTTTTTTCTTATTTGACTGTTCTCTATTTTTATTATTATTTTTTATAATAGGTTTATTAACATCTTTATTTTTACTTGTTTTATAAATAGACTCCTTATATAGTGCTCTATTAGAATTATCATTAAAAGTAACTTTTTGATTATTTTCAATACGCTTATCATCTAATGCTTTTATTAAACTTTCAGCACTTTGAAATCTATTTTCCGGATTTTTCTCCATACATTTAACTATAATTGAATTTAACCAAGGCTCTAAATTTGGCACAAACTTAATTGGCTCAACAAGTGGCTCATTTATATGTTGCATAGCTATTCCAACAGCATTATCCGTATCAAAAGGTACTTTACCTGTTACCATTTCATACATAACAACACCTAAAGAGTAAATATCAGATTTTTCATCTATAAATTTTCCCTTTGCCTGTTCAGGTGAAATATAGTGCACAGTTCCAAGGACAGATGAAGTATATGTTATAGTTGAACTTGTAGCAATTCTTGCAATTCCAAAATCAGTAACTTTAACATTCAAATTTTCATCTATAATAATATTATGTGGCTTTATATCCCTATGTATTATATGATGTTTATGTGCACAATCTAAAGCATTTGCTATTTGTTTAGAAATAGAAACCACAGCATTGGAATTTAATCTACCTTTATCCTTTATTAATTCATTTAAAGTTTTTCCTTTTATATATTCCATAACAATATAGTTATAAGTTTTACTATCTTCTATATGTTGTCCTACATCATAAATTTTAACAATATTTTGATTATTTAAATTAGCAACAGATTGAGCTTCTATAACAAATTTTTTGATAAATTCTTTATCTTCAAGATATTGTTCCTTTAAAACCTTAACTGCAACAATTCTTTTTAAATAAATATCTTTAGCTTTATATACAATGGCCATCCCGCCAATTCCTACTTTTTCAATTATCTCATATCTGCCATTTAAAACCGAACCTAACATAAAATCTCCTCATCATTTTTAAATATACCTACAGTAACATTATCTCTTGCCAATCCATCCTTAACAGTAGAGATAATATTATCAACTATTTCTTTTGGACTATATTTATAATCTAACATTTTTAAAATTTCTTCATCACTTAGTTCATTTGTGAGTCCGTCAGAACAAACAAGCAAAATATCTCTTGGCTTAATTCTAATTGAGTCAACATCAACTTCAACATATTTTTCCATCCCAATTGCTCTTAATATGGAATTCTTATCATTATAATTTTTTACTTCTTCTTCTGTTAAAGCTCCACTAGAATATAAATATTGAACCAATGAATGATCTTTAGTTAACATTTTTAGATTTTCATCTTTTATATATATTCTACTGTCGCCAACATGACCAAAGTATAAAGTATTTCCACTAATCAAAAGAACTTCTAAAGTTGTACCCATGATTCTATTAGAAATTTCATCTTCTCCAGAATTTCTCTCTAAATTAAGCTCATATATAATTTTATTAGCCTCACAAAATGCATCAACTATCAAATGAGAATAATCAGAATACAATTTATAATTATCTTTTATATATTTCATAACTACATTTACTGCTTTTTCCGATGCAACTTCTCCATTTTCATGTCCTCCTACTCCATCAGCCAAAATCAATATATTCAATTTTTCAAACTGTTCAAAAAGAAAACTGTCTTCATTATTTTTTCTAACATTTCCTTTATCTGAATTCATATAAAAAGACATAAAACACTCCTTAAAAAAACTCTATGAAAACATCTAGTTTCCATAAAAATATTATATTCTAAATATTTCAAT
>CABRGI010000079.1 GCA_902470455.1 uncultured Parvimonas sp. | reverse complement strand
TATAAATAGTCCGGGAGGATCAGTTAGTGCAGGACTTGCAATTTATGATACAATGCAATATATTAAACCTGATGTAAGTACTATTTGTATTGGTCGTGCTGCAAGTATGGGAGCATTTTTATTGACATCAGGAGCAAAGGGAAAGAGATTTGCACTGCCTAATGCTGATATTATGATTCACCAACCATTAGGAGGAGCACAAGGGCAAGCTGAAGATATTAGAATTCAAGCTCAAAAGATTTTACAAGTTAGAGCTACTCTAAATGAAATTTTGGCAAAGAGAACGGGACAATCACTTAAAAAAATTGAAAAAGATACAGATAGAGATTTCTATATGACTGCTCATGAAGCAAAAGAATATGGAATAATTGATGAAGTAATTGAAAATTAAGGAGTAAATTTTGGAAAAAAAGATTACTAGATGTTCTTTTTGTGGAAAAGAGGTTGAAGAAGTAGATCAAATAGTAAGCGGAATTAATGCAAATATCTGCAATGAATGTATTGAAATTTGCCATTCTATGCTTGAATACCAAGAAAGAACAAAGAAAAAAGAAAGTTTAGAAAAATTACCAACTCCGGTAGAAATCAAGAAAATTTTAGACGAATATATTATACAACAGGACAATGCAAAAAAAGCATTGAGTGTTGCTGTATATAATCACTATAAGAGAATTAATAGAGATGTTGAGAGTGAAGTAGAAATTCAAAAGTCCAATATCTTACTTGTTGGACCTACAGGAAGCGGTAAGACTCTTTTAGCTCAGACTCTTGCAAAAGTTTTAGATGTTCCATTTGCAATAGCAGATGCTACAACTTTAACTGAAGCGGGATATGTTGGAGAAGATGTTGAGAATATAATTTTAAAATTAGTTCAAGCAGCAGATTATGATATAGAAAGAGCTGAAAAAGGAATAATATATATAGATGAAATTGATAAAATTACTAGAAAAAGTGAGAATCCATCAATAACTAGAGATGTTAGTGGAGAGGGTGTTCAACAATCACTTTTAAAAATAATAGAAGGAACTGTTGCAAATGTTCCTCCTAAAGGTGGAAGAAAACATCCCGACCAACAATATATTCAAGTTGATACTACAAATATCTTATTTATTGTGGGAGGAGCTTTTCAAGGTATTGATTCAATTTTAAAAGCCAGACTTGAGAAAAAATCAATGGGATTTGGCGCAGATGTTAAAACGGATAAACTTGATGATTTTTCTGAAATAATTAAGAATTTAAGACCTGAAGATTTACTAAAATATGGTTTGATACCTGAATTTGTTGGTAGAATTCCAATGATTGTAACTTTAGAAAGTTTAAATGAAAATTCTTTAATTAGAATTTTAGAAGAACCAAAAAATGCTTTAATTAAACAATATAAAGAACTTTTATCTATGGATAATATTGAACTTGAGTTTGAAAAAGATGCAATTAAAGAAATAGCAAAGATAGCTCTTGAAAGAAAGACTGGGGCAAGAGGGTTGCGTGCAGTTATTGAAAGCACTCTTTTAGATACGATGTTTACTTTGCCTTCTGAAGAGAATGTTGAAAAATGTATTGTTACGAAAGATGTAGTTTTAGGAAAAGCAAATCCCATTTTAATTTATAAAGAAAGTAAAAAATAAAGGAAAAAATTTATGAGCAAAACAAATTTTAATGTTGAAGAAAAATTAAATAGACCGGTAATCGCACTTAGGGGACTTTGGATTTATCCTTATTCTGTTGTTCATTTTGATGCAGGAAGAAAAAAGTCAATAGATGCAATAGAGTCTGCATTAAAAAAGGATTCAATTTTAGTTGCTTTTACTCAAAAAGATATTAGGACAGAAGATCCCAAATCTGAAGATTTGTATGAAATGGGTACTGTCGTTATCGTTAAACAAATTTTAAAGATGAATAATGGAATTACCAGAGTTTTAGCTGAAGGGATTTGTAGATGTAGGGCAAAGAAGATTTATGATGATGGAAAATTTTTAACAGCAGATGTTGAAGAATTCTATTATGATGAAGTCGGAGAAGAAGTAGATTCCGAATTGGCAACTTTAAGAAATATGGTTGAAGTTGCTTTTGAGGAATATACAGCAAAGAAAAGACATTTAGATGTTGATACCGAAATTAGTGTTCAAAATTCTTCTAATATGGATAAATTTACAAATAATGTTGCAAGTTATATAATGCGATTATCTGATGATGAACATTATGAAAACTTTAAAATTTTTGATATGAGAGAAAGACTTGAAAAGCTTTATGAAATTTTGCAAAATTCCATAGAGTTATCATTTTTGGAAGAAAGTTTATCTAGAAAAGTTTCATCAAGATTAAATAAAAATCAAAGAGAATACTATCTAAGAGAACAACTGAATGTAATAAAAGAAGAACTTGGAGAAGGAGAAGATATAAGCTCCGAATTGGATGAATATGCCAATACTATAATGAGTTTTGGATTTGATGAAAATATTGAAGAAATGCTATTTAAGGAAATTAGAAAACTTTCAGAAATACCTTCAGGTTCTCCGGAAGGAAATGTAATTAGAAGTTATCTCGATAAAATAGTCGCATTGCCTTGGAAAAAATCTAAAAAAGAAAAATTGGATGTAGCTTATACAAGAAAGATTTTAGATAAAGACCATTTCGGACTTAAGGATGTTAAAGATAGAATTATTGAATCTATTGCTTTAAGAAAAATTTCTAATAATCAAAAAGGCTCAATAATTTGCTTAGTTGGACCTCCGGGAGTTGGTAAAACTTCTATTGCAAAATCTATTGCAAAATCTTTGAATAGAGAATTTGTTTCCATGCGTTTAGGTGGGCTTCATGATGAAAGTGAAATAAGAGGGCATAGAAGAACTTATGTAGGGGCAATGCCGGGTAAAATTTTAACTCTATTAGAACAATGTAAAGTTAACAATCCTGTAATGCTACTTGATGAGATTGATAAGGTTTCAAATGACTTTAGAGGTGACCCTTCAAGTGCCTTGCTTGAAGTTTTAGATCCGGAACAAAATAATAAGTTTACAGATAATTATATAAATATTCCTTTTGACCTTTCAAAAGTTATGTTTATAACTACTGCGAATACAACTTCTACAATTCCATCACCTTTACTTGATAGAATGGAAGTTATCCCGGTTTCAAGCTATACTTATGATGAAAAAGAAAAAATTGCTATCAATCATTTGATTCCAAAGGCATTTAAAAACTTTTCAATGACTAAGAAAATGCTTGATATAAAGGCAGATGCTGTTAGAGATATCATTAGATACTACACAAGAGAATCCGGTGTAAGAAATTTAGAAAGAATGATTGAAAAAATAATTAGAAAATCTGCTGTAATATTAGTTTCAAAAGAAAGTAAAAAAGTTACAGTTAATTCAAAAAATCTTGTAGATTTCTTAGGAAAGAAAAAATTCCATGATGATACTTTAGAAAAAGAAGATAAAGTTGGACTGGTAAATGGATTAGCTTGGACAGAAGTTGGTGGAGAACTTTTAACAATAGAAACCGATATTGTAAACGGAACCGGAAAAATTCAACTTACAGGACAACTTGGTGAAGTTATGAAAGAATCTGCAATGACTGCGATTTCATTTGTTAGAAGTAAAGCTGATAAATTTAATATCAAAGAAGATTTTTATAAGGAAAAAGATATACACATTCACGTTCCTGAAGGAGCAGTACCAAAAGACGGTCCATCTGCTGGGATAACTATGACTACAGCAATAGTTAGTGCACTTACAAACAGAAAAGTAAATAGACAATTTGCAATGACAGGAGAAGTCACTTTAAGAGGAAGAGTTCTAGCAATAGGAGGACTTAAAGAAAAAATCCTTGCAGCAAATAGATATGGAATAAAAAATATAATTATTCCAAAAGAAAATGAAGTAGATATTGATGAAATTCCTGAAGAAATTAGGGAAACATTGAAAATTTATACTGTTTCTGATGTTTGTGAAGTATTAGATTTAGTTTTAGAAAAAGAGGTGTAAAGTGAAAATAATCTCAAGTGAATTAGAACAAATTGCTGCGATTGTTTCACAGTATCCGGATTCTGATTTGAAAGAAGTTGCATTTGCCGGCAGGAGTAATGTTGGGAAATCAAGTTTTATAAATGCTTTTATAAATAGGAAAAATTTAGCTAGAACCAGTTCCAAACCTGGAAAAACAAGAACAGTAAATTTTTATAAAATAAATAATTCATTTAGATTAGTGGATTTGCCGGGATATGGATATGCACAAGTTTCTAAAAGTGAAAAAGAAAAATGGGGAGTAATTATTGAAACCTATCTTTCAAACAGAGAAAATTTGTGTGAAGTTATTCTTATCGTAGATATTAGACATGCTCCTAGTAAGGAAGATGTTATGATGTATAACTGGCTTTTAGAATATGGATTTAGTGGTTATGTTATAGCAACTAAAGCTGATAAAATTTCTAAAGGACAATGGAATAAACATTTAAAAGTTGTTAGAGAAACTTTAGGAATAAAGGATATGAATTTAGTTATTCCATTTAGTTCAGATTCAAAAGTGAATTTAGAGGCAGTCCATAATAAAATAGAAGAAATATTAAGCTGTGAGTAATCACAGCTTTTTAGTTGTTTATATTTTCGTCAACAGGAATACATAATAATACAATAAAAATTAAAACTGAAATTAAAGCTATAACAAAAGGTCCTTTTTCTATTATCAGTATTGTTCCTACCATTCCTCTATATTTAACCTTAATTCGAACAATATCAAATAGACATACCCCTAAAGTAATAAGATTTAATAAAATGCTTAAATATTTAAAATATTTACATGAGCTTTTTTTGATAAGTGAAAATGCAGTTAAACAAAAAAGAATTACAAGTGGAATTAAACTGTATAATCCAATTTTTTCATATCCGTAGTATATTGTATCGGGAATATTTCCAGGGGGAATACTACCCATATACAATCTTGACCATGGTAATAATATTGATGATAGTATTCCTGCTAATGATAGAATAATTATATATATTTGTAAGTTTTTTACTTTTCTCATTTTTTCCTCCTTAAATAACAAATTTATCCAGTTAAATTA
>CABRGI010000078.1 GCA_902470455.1 uncultured Parvimonas sp. | reverse complement strand
TTAAGAATCTTGAAAAAAATTATAAAAATTTTAATTTGAATATGACTTTTGATTTAGAAGAGGGCTGTATTATGGGCTTAATTGGGAAAAACGGTTCAGGTAAGACAACTTTGATTTCCACGATTTTAAATATAATTGTAAAAGATAGTGGGAGTTGTATGAT
The DNA here is from genome assembly GCA_902470455.1 of uncultured Parvimonas sp. Classification (GTDB taxonomy): domain Bacteria; phylum Bacillota; class Clostridia; order Tissierellales; family Peptoniphilaceae; genus Parvimonas. The sequence goes on along the minus strand of CABRGI010000078.1, from coordinate 4,922 downwards.
TTTTGGAATGGAAAACAACAAATTAACTCCAATTCAAAGAGAAGATATAGGAATTGTTTTTGATGAAATTCATTTTCCGGACAATTTTAAGATATATGAAATTGAAAAATTTTGTAGTTTAGCTTACAAAAATTGGGATACAAGTCTTTTTAGAAAATTACTTGCTGACTATGAAATAGAAATTTTAAAGGAAGTCAGTGAACTTTCAAAGGGAATGAAAATGAAATTGCAATTAGCTGTGGCATTTTCACATAATCCAAAGTTGTTAATTTTAGATGAGGCAACTTCTGGACTTGATTCGATTGTGAGAGATGAACTTTTGGACTCGCTTTTTGAGTTTGTAAGAGATGGTAAACATTCTGTTTTAATGTCCTCACATATTTTATCTGATATTGAAAAAATTTCGGATGTAATAACTTATATCGACAATGGAAAATTAATTTTTTCCGAATATAAAGATGATTTAATTGAAAAGTATTGCATAGTAAAAGGAGATAATAGCATTTTAGAAGGAATTGCAAAATGTGATATTTTAGGAGTGAAACAAGGTCATTATGGAATTGAAGCCTGTGTTAATAGAAATTCATTCAAAGGAGAAAATTTTGATAAACCTACATTAGAGGATATAATGATATTTTTAAATAAAGGGGTGATTTAATTGAAAGCATTACTTTATAAAGATATAATAATTTTAAAGAATAATTTATTGGTAATTTCAATGATATCATTCTTTTTGATTATTGCTATAATATCTGGAAATGTTGATATAGGATATTTGATAGCATCCTTTGGACTTATTATTTTATTTATAAAAATTTTTGAAAGTGATTATAAAAATGATTTTTATAAATATATAATTTCTAATGTGGTTGAAGAAAAATCTATAGTTATTTACAGATATTTTTTGATATTTTCAGCTGTCATTCTAGTTTTTTTATTCAACTTTTTAATTACATTTGTAACTGGTTATGACAAAACTTTTTATAGATTTTTGATTTTTTCCGGTATAAATATTCTGCTTTATGAAATGATTATTCCAATAATTTTTAGATTTTCTAAAATTGCAATATCTATTATTAACTTAGGTGGGACTGTTATTTATATCATAGGAATTTATTTATTAAAAGAAGATACTTTTTTGAAGTTTGAAATTAGAAATAAATTAAGTATTTTTATAATTTTAATTATAATCGATTTAATTTTGTTTGTATTTTCTTTTTTATTGAGTTTGAAATTTATTAGAAGAAAGATAAGTTAGGAGTTTGTTATGAAAGGTTTATTGCTTTTAGAATATCTTGAAATTAAGAAAAAATGGTATTTTTTTACTTTAGATTTAATACTGCTGTGTGTTGGAGTGTTTTTTGAAATGTTATTTACTTATATTTTTGTGTTTTCAGTTATTGGAAGTAGAGATGTCGGAAATAATTTTGAAAGAAATAAAAAAATAAACAAATATATTTTAACAACTAAATTTTCAAGAAAAGATTTAATTGTATCAAAGTTTTTAGTTTCAACTTTAAAAATTTTAGTCTATTATATTATTTTATTTGTATTTGTTAGAATTTTTAATTCAAGTTTTTTATTAAGTTTAGGATATTTTTTTACGGCTATATTTATAAATCCAATAGTTCAGTATTCATATTTTGTATTTAAAGATAGAGATGATATAGTTCCATTTTTTGTTATGATTACATTTCCTCTTCTTTTTATGTTGTTGGGGTTTAAATATTTACCTAATTTTATTGGACTGTATGAAAATACGTATTTATTAATATTGTTTTTTATAGCTATATTTAGTTTAAATGTTCTGTGGAATATTTATTTACTAAAAGCAACTGTTAGGAATATTGAATACGAAGATTTTTAGAAAAATAAAAGGAGGCAAGACTTCTTTTAGATTGGTGATAATGTCAATGAAAACGGTAAAGAAAAAAATGCCAATAAATTGTATACTGAATATTGCTTGAATAAACATAAAAAAGCACAGATAAAAATTATGTTTTGTCTGTGCTTTAAGAAGTCCTAAGCGACTTCTTTTAATTTGTATCTTTTTATGAATATTCCTAGTAGTGTATAAAATACTATGAATACAACTTGTGATGCAACAAATAGTAAAAATTTTTCAAAATTTATTTCTTCTAAAAACTTTATAAAATAATATTGTGGCATAAATTTAGAAACATTAATTAGGGCTTGTGGTAAGAATTTCATCGGCAAAAATACTCCTGATGAAAATGCCATTATTAATGAGAATGCAGAATTTACTCCATTTACAACTTTTACGTTCTTTGAAATTGATACAAATAATTGTCCAATTGAAATTGCAGTAAATGAGAATATAAATACTGCCAAGCTCATATATACCAAATTAGTTTTTTGTATTTCTTCATTTACTCTTGATATTGAAAAAGCCAAATAAAAACTTGATATTAATATAGATATAATTATTTGAGCTAAAAATTGTTGTAAAGTTTGAGATTTTTGACTATAAGGGGATAAAGCCATTCTTTTTAAAAGGCTTTCTTTTTTAAATTCAGCATCAATATTTATAATTATTGAAATTATACTCATAAAAACTATATAACTTAAGATTGAAAAAGTAGTGTTAAAGGCTTCTTTTCCTTTTTCTTGATTATATATTTTTGTATCTTCTTTCTTTAATGTATTTATTACTTCTTGTTGATCAACATTTGAATTTATTGCAGACAATGTGTAATTGAGATAACTTTTTAAATCTATTTTTAAAAAGGTTATATATGAAGTTTTTGTTGGTGCTAAAATCGAAATTGCTTTTTTATTATTTAACAAATTTTGTTTAAAATCTTTATTAATTACCATATAAGCCATAATTTTATCCTCAACAATTTGTTTTCTTGCTTCACTTTCCGTAATTTTTTCTTCTTTTACATTATGTTTTTCTCTTAGATAATTTATTAAGGCTTTTGATTCTTCACTTTTATCTTCATCATTTATCATTAAGTCCAGCTTCATAGGTTTAAATTCAACATTATTATCTTTTGAGCTGGTAAATATAATCAACATAACCATAAAAATTATGAAAGAAAATAAAACGGATTTTATATTTTTTATAAATATTTTCATATAATTTTTAAATATCATTATACTTATGCCTCCTCAAATATATTAATGCAATTCCAAATAGAATTATAGTAAATGGAATTATAAATTTAGCCATTGTAATTAAGTAGCTATTGTCATTTGCAATATTTACACCTAATAGTGCATTTTCCATATAAAATGTTGGATTTATCTTTTTTATCATAGGAAAAGATGTAGCTATTGCATTTGTAACGCTTGAACCCATCATTCCTGATGTATAATTCATAAGTAAAATACATCCAAGTCCAATCGTTGTTTTAGTTTCAGTTTTAGTTTTTAATGCAACTGCAAGGAACATCCCCATAGTTATTCCAAAAATCATAATTAAAAGTATAGTGATAATTGAAGCAAAATAGTTTGTTATTATGGTTATCCCAAATACAAGTTTTAAATAAATAATCAATAATGTAGTATTTAAACCTGAGAGTATAAGTGAAGATAATATCCCATTTATTAAATAAGTTAATTTTTTTATTGGAGAAATTAACATTCTTACTGCAAAATCAGACGAATCGTATAGTATATTATCTATGTAGATAACGCCATCAAACATAGTATATAGACTTGTCAAGATAATTATTGAAAAAAGTATGGGTTCAACACCTGTAACACCATGGTTCTTATCTTCTATAAAGTCTTTATCTATATTTTTTATAATTTCTTCCTGATTAATTTTAGTTTCATACATTTGTTTTATTTGGTCAAGGATATTTTTAACAATCATAACTTCTGAATTAGATGATATAATTTTTAAAGATAGGTCATCTTCTATAAATGCTTTATATTCTTTGTTTTTTAGATCTGTTTGAACATCTTCTTTTACTTCTTTAAGATTAAGATATGGTATTTGTTTTAAAATATATTCATGTGGATTATTTTTATTAATTCCAACATTTACCTTATCAAAATTTTTATCTATATTAGGAATTATAAGACAAAAAAACGTAGCTAAAATTATAGGGAAAAAAGTATTCCAAAATAAACCTAGTTTATCTCTTGTTAAATTTAACAAATTTACTTTTAAAGCAGATATAATTCCCATTACTCTCTAAGCTCCTTTCCAGTCATTTCTAAGAAAATATCTTCCAGTTTTGGTTTCTTTGAAAAAATTTCTTCATATACTACATTATTTTCATCAAGTAGGTAGATTAATTTTTTAATATTTCCCGTATCAGTTGAATAGTTAAAAGTTACTTGATTTTCCTTTGTTTCAATATCAATTACTTCGTCTTGTTTTTCCAAAATAGAAATAATTTCGGGTTTTATAAAACCTACAACTGTAATCTTTTCTTTTACACTTACTCCATTAATTAAAGTTTGCATATCTCCGGTTAAGATATTTTTTCCATTATCCATAATAGAAATTTTATTGCAAAGATATTCAGCTTCATCTAAATAGTGAGTAGTATAAAGAATTGATGATCCATTTTCAGCTAAATTTTTAATTCCGTCTAAGATAAACTTTCTGCTTTGAGCATCTACTGCAACTGTTGGCTCGTCTAAAATTACAAGTTCAGGCTTATGTGAAATACCACAAGCGATATTTAAACGTCTTTTAAGACCACCTGATAGCTTCTTTTCCAACATTTTTTCGTGACTTTGAAGTCCTGTAAATTCAATAGCTTCATTTACAAGTCTTTTTCTTTCGTTTTTATTAGATACATATAGACCACAAAAATAGTCGATATTTTCTTTTACAGTTAAATTATTAAAAACTGCAAGTTCTTGAGGAACAATTCCAATTTTTTTCTTAATTTCATATTCATTTGAAATATCTTTTTTGCCAAAAACTTCAATAGTAC
>CABRGI010000077.1 GCA_902470455.1 uncultured Parvimonas sp. | reverse complement strand
GTATAGTTCTAATTTTAGTAACTTTATAATTGACTTAAGGTTAAAAAAGTAGTATAATTATAATAAGAATTAGCAAACTTAACCCAACAACGTAAAATACCGTCATATCTAGTAATCAGGAGGAAAAATGTACGATAAAGAGAAGATTATAGAAGATTTTAGCCCTTTGATAAAAGCGAGTATAAAAAAGTATTTTGCCAATTACATAAGCTATGAAGATGCGTATCAAGACGGAGTTGTAAAGCTTTTAGAACTTTTAGAAAGCTATAAAGGTTGTGGAAAAGTTTCGCTTGAATGTTATTTAAAATATCAACTAAAATTTTTTTATATGCAAAAATTCTTTAAAAGAAAAAAAGAAAACGAAAAGACATATACAAAAATATATCAGACAAAAGATGATGAAACCATTGAAGTTTTAGAGCTTGTAGTTGATGAAAATGCAGATACACAAAAAGAAATTGAAAAAAGTGAAATCAATAAAAAAGTAAGAGAAATTGTATCCACTCTCCCCCAAAAGCAAAGAGAGGTTATAGAATACAAATTTTATGAGAATTTAAAAAATAGAGAAATTGCAGAGAAAATGAAAATAAAGGAAGATACAGTTAAGGAGTATTACAAAATAGCAAAGAAAAAACTTAAAACGAAGTTTATTGAAAATGAAATAGATATTAGGGAGTTGTAGTATTTAGTTATCAACAGGATGTATCTACGATACATCAACTTTTAAAAATCTAAATCATAAGCATAGAGCTTTATGAGATCTCTCCACTTCATTCGTTTCACTCATTTCGGTCGAGATGACGTATTGGGGACATCTCTTCGCAAAGGACTATGACGTGAAGTATTTTATTTTAATATAAAATTTTCAATAATTTTTTTGATACCTTTTATATTCTTCAAAATATATCTTTTAAAATTTGAAGTTTGTTTACTTTTAACGTCTATCTACTAATTTAAAAAAATTTTCCTTTATACGTCATTTCGACCGAAACGAAGCGTGCTGAGTGAAGTGGAGAAATCTCATACTTTTGTTGCAAACAAAAGTGAATGTATCGTAGATACATAAAATAATAAATCTTATTCTTAATTAAACTTTGGTAGTTTTTCTCAATAAAAAATAGGCTATTCGCCTATTTTAAAGTTTTCTAATTGTATTTCATTTAGTTCGTCTTGTTTTTCTTGTTTTATTATATTTTCAAATAATAAATTTTGAATTTTTTGTATAGAGTTTTCTAAATTCTCACCTTTTATAAACTCACTTGCTACCAGTGAAGAAAATACATCGCCCGTTCCACAAATTTTTATATCTATTTTTTTACTTTCAAACCACTTTATTGAGTTTTCAAAAAAATACAAAGTGTTAAGTGTATTATTTTCTTCAAAACTTTTGATTAAAATTCGTTTTGCTCCCATTTCAGATAATTTTTTTGCTATTTTTTCTACATCTTCTCTTTCGATTTCAGAGAAATTTTTGTTATAATTGGTAAGCAACATTGCTTCCGTTAAATTTGGAGTTACAACATCTGCAAATTTCAAAAGTTCTCTATAAAAATCTATTTGTCCATTAGTTGTTCCGGAGTATTTTACACCATTATCTCCAAGTATTGTATCTAAAATTACTTTTCCTTTAAATTTTTGTAAAATATCTTTTGTTATTCTAAAAGTTTCTTCATTGTCAATAAATCCGATATAGATAGCATCAATTTTTTTAATTTCAAATATTTTTTGAACAATTTCAGAAAAATTTGGCATATCAAAACTTATATAATCTTTATAACTCATATTTGAAGAAAATATTTTTGTTGGAAGCCCAAAAACCTCATGACCGTTTTGTGATAATACAGAAATATTTGCTTTTAATGCCATATTTCCAACAACACAGTAGTCATTAAAAACTAAAATTTTCATCTATCTTAAAGCCTTTTTTAATATTGGTTGTAATGCTTTTGCTAACAATACTGCAATTATTACACCCACAACTGCATTAGTTGTTGATGCTCCAAGTCTTTGCAATCCCTTTGCAATCGCTCCCGCTTGAGGTAATCCTTTAACATATATATCAGTTATATAACTCTTTGATAGATATAAAATTACATAAGTAAAGGCACCAATTATTGAGCCTATTAGATTTTTCTTAAAGTTTTCAGCTTTTGAGCCATTTGAATAAGCTATTTTTCCACAGATAAAAGCCATTAAAAATTTAAATGTAAATGTAAATGGAAAAGATGGTAGATAAACGGGATTAGTAAGGTCAAATATTGCTGATCCTAATCCTGATGAAAGTCCTCCAGTAAAAGGTCCTAATATCAAACCACATAATAGGCAAAATCCATTTCCAATATGCACTCTAGTTTCACTACCTCCAAGTGGTATTCTAATTTGAATTTGTGAAGCGACAAAAACAAACGCTGCCATTACTCCTATCAATGTTATTTTTTTTATATTTAGCTTGTTTTCCATATAAAACACTCCTTTGATTAATTTGTTCAAATATAGTATAATACATATATTGATACTATTTGTAGTATCAAAATAATGTTTTTTTATGGTGTCAGAATGTTAATATTAGATAATGGAGTTCTATATATCCAAATTTATGAATATTTTAAAAACGAAATAATTAATGGAACTTATAAAGCTCACTCAAAACTTCCAAGCAAGAGGAATTTAGCAAAGGAATATAAAATCTCTTTAAACACAGTAGATAATGCTTATTCAAAACTTTTGGAGGAAGGTTTTATTTATTCGAAAGAAAGACAGGGTTTTTTTGTTTCTGATGTTGGTGAACTTTATATTTTAGATAATAAGCCAATTTATATAAAAAGTGAAAATGAAAATATTGATTATGATTTTTCATACAGTGGTGTAAGCGAAGAATTTCCTTACAAAATATTTAAAAAAATCTCTTCAAATATTTTTGACAATAAAGATATTTTAGAGAAAGTTGATTATCAAGGTTATCTTCCACTTAGAATACAAATAGCTGAATATTTGAACAAGTCCAGAGGTTTTAGAACAGATGCCTCACAGATTGTTATTTCAAGTGGATCAGAATATCTTTTCCAAATAATTTTTAAATTGATTTCCGGAAAATTTGGAATTGAAGACCCAGGTTACAACACACTTTCAAATATTATGGATACAAATGATATAAAATACGAATTGATTCCAGTTGATGAAAATGGAATGGATTTAACAGAACTAAAAAAAACAAAGTCAGATTTTTGTGTTATAACTCCTGCGCATCAATTTCCAACCGGAGTTATTATGAATATGCAAAGACGTGTTGAACTTTTGAATATGAAAAAAATAAAATATGTAATTGAAGATGACTACGACAGTGAATTTAAGTACTCAAAAAGACCAGTTCCTGCATTAAAGTCAATTGATGTGAATGATAAGGTAATTTATATAGGCTCTTTTTCAAAGTCTATCTCTCCTAGTTTTAGAGTTAGTTTTATGGTTTTGCCTTTTGACTTGGTTGAAAAGTACAATAAAACTTTTAAATCTTTTATCTGTCCTGTTTCAATTATGGTTCAAAAAATGCTTACGACTTTTATAGAATCAGCAGAATTTGAAAAGCATTTAAACAGAATGAGAAAAATTTACTCTAAAAAAAGACAATTATTAATTGATATGTTAAGCGAAAGAAAAGATATAACAATAAGAGGGGCAGACGCAGGACTTCATATAGTTTTAGAATATCCTAAAACTTACTCTGAGGAAGAAATAATAAAAAAAGCAAAAGAGAAAAAAATAAAAGTCTATGGACTTGGCTCTTATGGAACAAAAAGAGAAATACCTTCAATTTTATTAGGTTTTGCAACACTTAGTGAAGAAAAGTTAAAAGAGGGAATAAAATTATTTTTAGAAATTTAGGAGGACTTATGGAATTAAGGGAGTTTTACTATGATGATTATTTTGACGATATTAAAAGAATTTATAAATCAGCAAATTGGTTGGCATATCTAAAAGATGATGAAAAACTAAAAAACGCTTTTAAAAATTCAATTTATCTTTTAGGTGCTTTTGAACAGAATAAATTAATTGGCTTTATTCGCTGTTTAGGAGATGGGGAACATATAATTATTGTTCAAGATTTGATTGTAGATTCCGACTATTACAGACAGGGAATCGGAACAAAGCTATTTAAGTCAGTTTCTGAAAAATATAAAGACGTCAGATTTTTTTGTCTTTTTACAGATATTCACGATATTAGAGATAATGAATTTTACAAATCCGTAGGAATGATAAAAATTGAAGAAAAAGATATAATTGCTTATATTAGAACATTATAAAAGCTGTGATTTTATCACAGCTTTTTTTAATCATCAGTTATTTTTCTATCTATTTCAATTATTTTTCAACAAGTTCGGCAGATTTATAGTTAATTTTATCTAATAATAAAGTCTTTTCTCCTGCCACTAATTTATATTTTTTATTCTCTTTTATATCTTTTGTACTTATAATAACGGACTTATACTCTGATTTCGGCTTATATTCTGCTAATGTCTTTCCAAACTCATCTAAAACTTTAAGGTTTTCTTTAGTTTTTTTAGAAAAACTCATTAAAATACTTCCTTGAGTTGAAGAATCGCCAAAAGTCTTAACAATTGAAGCATTACCAGTTGCGATAAATGTTCCTCCGGTTATTTTTGCAGAGCCTTCATAATTTATAGCTGTTTTATCATCATTATTTGAACTCTCAACAAAAGTTTCTCCTCCGGAAATTGAAATATCACCTTTAGAATTAAGTCCATTGTTTTTAGAGTGAATACTAACCTTTCCTCCTACTATTCGTATGAAAAGAGAATCCGATTCGGTATTTTTTTCGCTACTTGTAATTATTCCATCATCTTTCGAAACAACCCTTGTGTTTCCGCCTCTTATGTCTATATTTTCGCATTCAATACCATTTTCTTCACTCTTTATATTTATATTTCCATTATTTATAGTAACATTAGAATTTGAATTTATACCGTCTTTTCCGGCAGAAATATCTAATTTCCCATTTGCAATATAGACTCTACCTTTTTTATCCTTCCCATGCACTTTTAATCCCGTCCCTTTATTACCGACTTTTATATCGTATTTACCG
>CABRGI010000076.1 GCA_902470455.1 uncultured Parvimonas sp. | reverse complement strand
TCTCTTTCCATCTTGGTTATCATTGTCATCCCAAGTCTTTTCTCCTGATACTTTTGTTTTTCCAGGTGTATATGAATTCTTAATATTATTTCCATCTATAGTTTTTTTATATCCCGGTACTTCTTCTTCATCTATAGAATAAGTTATTAATTTACCATTTTCATATTTTGGTAAATTCTTGAATTCATATTCCCATTTATCATTTGCACCTTTTGTAACTACTTTATCAGTTACTTTACTTGTTACTCCATCTACAGTTTTATTTAGAATAACTTTGATATTATCAGGTCTTTTTCCATCTTGGTTATTTGCATCATCCCAAGTCTTTTCTCCTGATAATGATGTCTTTTCAGGTGTATGTGTATTTGTAACGTCATATCCATTTACTTTTGTTGTATATTCGGCTACAGCTTCTTCTTCAATAGAATATTTTATCTCTTGTCCGTTTTTATATTTATCAAGATTTTCAAAAGAGTAAGTCCATTTACCTGTTGCATCAGCTTTTACTTCTTCTGTTTTTACAACTTCAGGTTCTCCATTGCCTATTTTCTTAATTAATTTAATCTTTATTATTTCAGGTCTTTTTCCATCTTGGTTGTTATTATCATTCCAAGTCTTTTCTCCTGATACATTTACTTTTTCAGGTTGTCTTGTATTTATTACCTTAAATCCGTCTTCCGCACTTCCTATAACATTACTATTATATCCGTTTCCAACAGTTTCTTCCTTAACTGTATAAACTATTTTCGTTCCGTCTTTGTATTCATCAAGATTGTCAAAACTTCCCTTCCAACCATTTTCTTTTGTTAAAGTAATAGTTTTATTAGTTGGTTTTCCGTTTGCAAGTAACTTAATTGTTACACTTGTAGGTCTTACTCCGTCTTGATTATCTTTATCTTCCCAAGCCTTTTCTACCTTAATATTAATTTTACTTGGTGTATGAGTATTTGTAAGATTATATCCGGATAATGCACCTACATAACCTGCTACAGAAACTTCTTCTATACTGTATGTGATTTCTGTACCTTTTTCATATTTTGGTAAATTATTAAATTCGTATTTCCAATCATTTTCTTTTGTAACTTCTTTTGTTTGGTGAACTACAGGTTCTGCATTACCAACTTTTTTCATTAATTTTACTGTAATTGATGTTGGACGCTTTCCATCTTGATCATTATTATCATCCCAAGTCTTTTTACCTGATATATTTATTTTTTCAGGTTCTCTCGTATTAGTTACTTTAAAACCATTTTCAGCTGAACCTGAAATAACACTAGTATACCTTTCTCCAACTGAAACTTCCTTTATTGTATATTTTATTTTCTTTCCGTCTTTGTATTCATCAAGATTGTCAAAGCTACCCTTCCAGCCTTCTGATGCTTTTAAAGTAAGTTGTTTATCTGTTTCTACATCATCTGCAAGTAACTTAACTGTTATACTTTCAGGTCTCTTGCCGTCTTGGTTTTCTGCATCTTCCCATTTCTTTTCAACAGAAATTGAAACTTTTGATCTTTTATTCTTAACTGTATAGAATAGAGCTTCTCCTCCAACTATAGTTAAGTCATACTCTTTACCATCGAGAATATAACCTATAGGAGCTCCTATTTCTTTAATCTTATACTTACCAGGATCAAGTTTGTCAGAAACAGCTTCACCGTTAGCATCTGTAGTCAATTCAAAAGTTGTACCATCAGCAACTTTTGTAATTTTAAATTTCGCATTAGCTAATTTTTTTGTGTTATCTTCTTCATCAATTTTAATAATTTTGATTTTTTGATTTAAGTCACCTTGACCGCCGCCACCTGCTTGAGAGTTAATCCAATAACTTTCTCTTGGTACAGTCTCCTCTGTACTGATAAACTTAGCTTTATTTTTTAACCTAAGTTGTGGAATATATGTGGTTTTATATCCTATTCTAAATTGCTTACCTTGTGTATTTCCCAACATTTCACTAAATTTAAATTCATATTTTGTATTGTTATCAGAAAATTTTAAATATTGCTTCATTTGGGCATAATCATAGGATTTTACAACATTTGTTACCTCTCCATATTTATTCATTTCCACTTCATTTATCTCAAAAGATTCAGGGATATAATTAATTCCAGGTGGAAGTTCTCCTGAGCTAACAAATAATTCGTCTTTTATAACTAGATTTGAGAAATTTCCTTTTTTGTGATTAATACGAAGCACCCATTGAGCCTCAGTTTCTTTGCCTGTAACTCTTCCTGAAAATTTAAAAAACACTTCATCATTAAGGCCCGGCTTTTCTCCTATAGTAATAGTAACAGATGTTGGAACTCCACCAATTGATATAACAATGGTATTTTGTCCCCCTGCGTTTATATTCTTATGAGCAAATGTAGCCTCTAAATACAAATTACCTTTGATATTTTCTCTATTTACTACATAGTCTGTAAATGTAACCTTTACAGTTCCACCACCATCTGCTCCATTTGAATTAACATGTGCATTAGCTATTACGGTATGTCCATCCGGTGCATAAAGCGGAAAATCTACTGTTGGACCTTCTGTTGGAAATCTAAACTGATTAGGTAGTTTAACAATAAAGTAATCTCCTGCTTTTAATGTCTTTCCATAGGAACTCGCATCCCAATCCATTTCCAAACGGAACTTGCTCCAATACCCATGTACTTGACCTTCCGGTATAGGATTACCATCTTTATCTTTAATTTCAAATTTAGTAATTTTTGTATTTACACGGTCAACACCTTCTGCAAACAAGTTACCACTACTAAATATTGTTCCAAAAAAAATTACACATGCTAAAAATAAGGATAAAGCTCTGTGAATAATTTCTTTTTTTCTCATCCAATTTTACCTCCTATAAATTTTCGTAAATTTTAAAATTTTAAAAATAATTAAAAACTCAGAAATTCTATTTTTTTGTACTTTATTATATCATGATTACTAATAAATGTCTAATCATAACAACATTAGCTTGAAAATCCATCAAAGATAAAAATAGTATAATTCTAAAATTAAAAAAGAACTTAGTTTTATATTTCTAAGTTCTTTTTTCTTTATATTTGTTTAAAAGTTTTCTTTAAAATCCAAGATATAAGAAATATAGTCCTATTATTAAAATTATTATCCCAAATACTATTTTTACAATATCAGAAATTTTTCCGTAAGATTTATTTGACATTACTTTACCTACAAAGCCTGTACTTGTTCCAGCAATAATTACTAAAATACTATTTCCAATTGAATAAAGTAAAAATAGTAATACTCCCCAAAGTAGGCTTCCATGCTCATCTGGCACCAAGGGCGTGTTCTCCCCAAAGTAGGCTTCCTTTTGAGGCAACAATTGCAAGTAATGCAACTAAAATAGGTGTTGAACATGGACTTGAAAATAGTCCTGCCATTATTCCAACAAGTAAAGCTCCAATATATCCTGTCTTTTTGCTCTTATTAGTCAATATTTTACTTGGAACTACATTTATTACTTCCCAAGTTTGTAATGCCATTAAAATCATTACTATTCCTAAAAATATATTCCAAATTTGTCCTGATTGGTTAAAAATTTTACTAAGAAGCGCAGCTAAAACTCCGAGTGTTGTATAAGTTATTGCCATACCAATTGCAAAAATAACTGAAATTTTAAAAGCCCTTTTTGTATCATCTTCTTTAGTACCAGTCATAAAACCAATAATTAAAGGAATTGATGCAAGTGAGCAGGGCGAAATTGAAGTTAATATTCCACCAAGTAACGCAAGAATTGGGGCTAAAATACCAAATGATTTTAAACCCTCTCCTATTATGCTCTCTAAATTATTTAACATTTTTTAACATCTCCTCAATTACTTCCTTTAGTTCTTCATATTGAACTACACCTTCAGAGCCTCCAAATTTCAATTCGCCTGATTTTTTATCTTGATATGCAACATAGCTTATTTTATTTGCTAAAGTTTCAGAAGCTTCAAAAGGAGTTCCATCTGCATTAAAATAGAATAATGTAGGTGTTACTCTTACAGGAAATTGTGAAACAAATTCTCTTTCTTTTCTAACATCTATAGTCTTTATAATTACTTTATCTTTATACTCTTCTCTCAGTTTTTCCAAAACCGGGTGCTGAACAGCACAAGCATGTCAGCCATTTTGACTGAAATCTAGTACCATAACCTTTTTTTGACTTTTTAGATTTTCCAAAGTAATTTTTTCATCTGAATTATTATTTTTTGAAGACTCCTTATTCTTATTTGAGTCCTCTTTGTTATTTGATTCTTTTTTTGAATCTGTATCTTTAGACTTGTTTTCAGTAATTGTATTATTATTCTTTTCATCTTTATCTTTTACATAAAAATTCTTAAAAATAAAAATTCCCAGAACTAAAACAAAAATTGATCCAAGTGCAATAATTTTCTTTTTCATAGTTACCTCTCCTATTTGATTTTGATAAAGATATACCCTATAACAAAAATAAATAATCATAATCAATAAGAAGTATGATAAATAAATTTCTATTTTCTTTAAATTTAGTACATTTGACTGTAGAAATTTTATTTGATTATTTTCAAGTACGGAGACTTAGGAGATTTCAAGAGTAATTGAATCTTATTGTTGTATTTTTATACAAGTCCTTTACAGGACATACTATTATTTGTAAACAAATAATAGTATGAGATTTCCAGAGTCATTGTAATATTTGATACAATTACTATGGAAATCTTATTCTTTTGATTAAAGTATAGTCAACTACAATCATTGCATATATAATCACCGAGCTTTATAAGATCTCTCCACTTCATTCGTTTCACTCATTTCGGTCGAGATGACGTGTTAGGGGGCGTTTCTCTTCAAAGTGCTAAGACGTGAATTATTTTGTTTTCTATGCAATTTTTAAAATAATTTTTGGAATTTGTTTACTTTTAACATCTTGCTCTTAAACAAAGGTATTCGTCTTATACGTCATTTCGACTGTAGCGAAGTAGAATGAATCTAGTCCTAACTTAGATTATTTACTTGTAAATAATTTATAGTAGGTCTGACGCAAAGATTGTACTCAAATCTTTGATTTGAGTACAATCGACTGTGGAAATCTCATTTTTTTATTAAAGTATAGTCAACTACAATCATTGCATATATAATCACCGAGCTTTATAAGA
>CABRGI010000075.1 GCA_902470455.1 uncultured Parvimonas sp. | reverse complement strand
TAACATAGGCTTACAGCCGCAGTGAAAACCACGTCTTTTAGGCGTGGTTTTTATTTATCTGCTTCTCATTGGCTTATCACCAAAGATTTTTATTGTCTGTGATTTTGAGTAAGCGCCAAATAATACAGTGGATAGAAATAGACCTCATCATGTTAGATAATTAAAGTGTTTTTAGATACTAAATTTGCTATATATAGTGTTTTTAGCCACTAAAATCACTCTATATAGTGATTTTAGCACTAAATTTACTATATTGATTATTCGCAAGGAACAGCACCGCTAATCGCATAAAGTGCACCACCTATATCACCAACTGCACCACCTAAAGGGTGGTCTTTTTTTACTATCATGATATTGGAGACAATGTCTCTAATATTATGAAAGGAGCCTTAAAATTATGGCCGTAAAATTCAATCTGAGAATGTGCCTGCAGCTAATGGATCAGGGTATTTCTCTTAATACCATTTCCAAGCAATACTGCAACATCGAACTGAGAGCAGAATACTGTTGAACGGATACGATATCTCTTTTCCAGTATTTCAAGAATATTCTGCTGTTTGGTATTATTAGTCCCTATCAACAGCCACTCGTCCAGTATTAAAAGATCACACTTTATGTATTGATTTATTTTCTTTCTGTAGTTTCCCTGAACCTTTGCAAGGTCTAATTCAGCTAATAAATCAGGAAGTCTTACATACATTACCTTCAGGGTTGCATTATATGCCTCTACACCTAGTGCACATGCAATATATGATTTACCACTTCCTGTAGCACCAACTATCTAGTGCACATGCAATATATGATTTACCACTTCCTGTAGCACCAACTATAATGAGAGTCTCATGTCTATGAATATAAAAACTCCTTTCCTGTAAAATATTGTGTAGATTCGATGCTTATCTACACCTTAATTTTACTAGAAAAGGAGTGTGTATAATATAATTGATCAACCTAATCGGAATGATTGGTCAAGTCTTTCGGAATTAATGATCAGGCTAAATAGGAATTATTGGTCAGCTTCGCCATAATAATCAATGAGGGATTAGAGGATTTATTAAGAGAATACATTACTCTGTTTCTCATTCTTGCGAAGTTTTGATATCCGCATGCATTTGAAAGTATCTTATCTATTCTAGAGTTGATTCCTTCTACTGGTCCATTAGATATTCTTCGACCATATACTAAATTAAATGATGCGCATATTTCATTGAAACAGTTTATAAGCGTTCCAGATAATGATATGAAGACAGTAATTCCTGATGATGCATATTCTTGAATTATTCTTGAAAGCCATTCTCTGCAGTTGTCAGATGTTGCATAATATATACTGTTCCTTTAGATTATATGCTTCTGTTAGTTCATCATCTATGCCCAGGATTATTTCAAGCAGTTGATGATAGTCTATATATCTTTTAAGCTTTTTTTGTATCTTGCCTTATGAACGGAATATCATTGTAGTTTTTCAATATAAGGAAGTGAAACTTTTTGAGAAGATAATATTCAGTACTATTTTTTCGGTATCTTTTGCATTTTCTATCTTTCATAGTCTGTTCCTCCTACAAAAACAAAATAACATATATTGATAATATATTATAAAAAATGGAATAAACTGGTCTTTAATTTTAATATATTCTCTATTATTCTTTCTATAGCTGAATATATTAATTTATTTATAAAATTATTTTATTGATCAAACATAGTTTGTGTAATTTGTTTAGCTTTATTAAAATATTTGAATGGTACGTAAAACTTATATTTTTCAGAATAAATACCGATTTTAATAGACAGTCCCGCTCCTAAATTAGGAGATACTGCGTAATCGATTTCATTATTTTCAAGAACTTCTTTTAACATTTCCGCCCATAAAGTTTCCTTTTCTATTAAGAAACAATAATCTTCCTGTGTAACCTCTCTCGTATGTTTTGTATTACAATTTGGACAAATTTTAGAATCAAAAACTAAATGACATCTATCGCAATAATGATATTCGTTAGAGTACTTCCTTTTTGAATTAAAATAGTCAATATAATGGTTAAACTTTTCCACGTCATTTTTTAACCATACATTTCTTTCATATTCACCGATATCTGTGCCTTTTTTTAAAATCGAATTTCTTTGTTCTTGATAGTATAATTCTTGTAGCGAAGAAATTGGACAATCATCCTCTTTTATTAATTTTATGATTTTCTTGCTTTCATATTGTATAATACTATCCAATCCGCTTTTACTCATTCCTAGAACTTTAATTTCAATATTTGAAATAACTGAAATTCCTAAATACTGCATTATTTTTGAAATATATTCAGTTACAAATTGGTTTCCATTATTATCCGATAAAGAAACTGATATTCCAATTTTCCCAGACATCATCATTGTATGTGTCCAATGACCTATTCTGTCTATAAATGTTTTGAAATTACCAGAAACTTGATGAACATAAACCGGTGAAGCAAAAATAACAATATCACTATCAAGCATTTTTGATTTAATTTTTTTCATATCATCATCAATTGAACAACTACCCTTTATAAAACACTGATTACAGCCTATACACTGCTTTATATTATATTTATCTGGTGAACATAAAAAGATTTCTTCCTGATTTATATTATATTCATCTGCAATATTTTTTATTAGATTATCAACAACATGATATGAAAAAGATGATTTTTTTCTATAGCTGCCAATATACGCGAATATCTTCATTTTTATTTTCCTCCTTAATTTTGATTTTTAAATAAATCATAATAAATTTTTTTCAAATTCATCAATTCATCATGATTTCCTTTTTCCACAAACATTCCATTTGACAATACATAAATGCAATCAGCATCCTTAATTGTACTTAATCTATGAGAAATGATTATTTGACTAATATTTTGTTTTTTCAAATTGAAATAAATATTTTTTTCATTCCATACATCAAGGGAAGATGTTGCTTCATCCATTATTAAAATTTGAGGCTTTTTTAGCAATGCCCTTGCAAGAGATATTCTTTGAATTTGTCCTCCGGATAAATTTCCACCTTGCCCGGAAATAATTGTATAAAGACCCATAGGCATTTTTTGAACATCGTTCCAAATGCAGGCCTGCTTTAGAGAATTTATTACATCCTCATCCGAATATGATTGATCACCCAATGTTACATTATCACGAATACTTTTGTTAAAAATCACCGGTGATTGTGGAACAAACGAAAATAAATTTATAATAGACTGACTATCAATATTGTTTATATTCAAACCATTTACCTGTATGCTTCCCTTCGTTGGCTTATACAAATTTGAGAGTAATTTTGTCAGTGTTGTTTTACCACTACCTGATAAACCCACTACAGCAATTTTTTCACCAGCCCTTATTTCTAAGTTTATGTCTTGTAAGATATAATTGCTAAAATTATTATATTGAAAGTATACGCTTTCAATTTTTAAATTTTTAAAGTTATTTACCTTTTTTGCCTGACACTCATAAATTTGTTTCTCCGGCTCATCTAGTAAATCATTTAAATAAAATAAAGAAGCTTTCAACAAAGAAAATGTTGATATTTCATTAACAAATGCATAACACTGAGAAAATAAAGTAGTAAAAAATGAATATAATGCAAATAATTCGCCAATACTATAATCATTTTTAAATAAAGCAATTATTAAAACAATTCCATATATTGGCAAATAATTAAATATAGCATTTATTACCGTACTAAATGTTTGAATACTTTTCTGACTATTAATAAATTTTTCTTCATAATTGAAAAAACTTGAAGTATAATTTTTTAAGAAAAAATCATCTAAATGTAAACATTTAATTTGAAACATATTATTCACAATTTCAGTAATAATATTTTCCACATTCTCTTTAGCAGCCATTTCTAGTCTCTTTTTTGATAAGATTTTTCTATTAAAATGGCCTACACTAAAAAAGAGAGTAACCATTATAAAAAGAATATATGAAAAAAATGAAGAGTACATAACCAAAAAATATAGACATATTACAATAATACTGGTAAACGATAATACTAAATTGAGCACTTCATTAGAAATAATTGTTTGTATTTGAGTTAAAAGATTTAATCTATATAGTATATTTCCTTGACTTCTATTGTCATAAAAAGAGTATTTAATTTTGAATAAATGTTGTATTGTTTCAAATGAAATAAGCCTATTTAATTTTACTTGTAATTGTATAAAAAATTTATTTCTAAGAAAAGAAACAAAACAAAATATTCCTAATATAAACGTAATAGATTCTAATATCATCAAGAAGTTTATATTTTTTGATATTACCAACATATTGATTGTTTTTTGCATAATCAATGGTACAACAATTGAAATTAAATATGAGATTAAAGACATAGCTAATACAATCATTAAAAGCATGAATGATTTTTTTATTACTGGGAAAAAATGTCTAAATTCAGACTTTGATTCACTAATTTTTTTAAAATTATCGTTAGGCTTTACAATGAGGAGATATCCACTTATCAATTCTTCTAAAATCTTATATTCTGTTTTATATGGTTCCTTAATAGGATCATAAATTAAAACATATCTTTTTTTTGGAATAGCTACAATAAAATGATTATTTTTTAAATGCAATAAAATTGGAATGTTAATGCTATTTTCTATTGAATAATCTAATAAATTATGAATTTTATAAACCTCTGTATCAAAACCAATTTTATTAAAAATTGTATTAACATTATACAACGAAAGTCCATCTCTACCTATGTTGTATTTATTTCGATAAAAGCTTAACGGTTGCCTATATCCGTAGAAACTTGCCATGATTGAGATGCAACATAGACCACACTCATTTTCAGCTGTTTGTCTTGTATGAACTATTTGATGTCTCATAATTTTATTCCTTATAAATGTCGAGTGCTAAAATAGATGGATAATTTTCATATAAACTTAGTAACGAATATATTACACCTGGTGTTCCTAGCATAAATGAATCAAATTTCATATCGATTTTTAACCATTTTAAATTATCAAAATCATTAAATATTTTTTTCAATGATATTCGTTGTAAAGGCATGTTTTGTTTTATTAAATCAATTTTTCGAAAAATATCAACATTTCCATAAATACCATGACATAAACATAAATTTTTATTAGAGAAAAACTGATTATACATTTTATTTTTTAGTTTATTATTAATTA
>CABRGI010000074.1 GCA_902470455.1 uncultured Parvimonas sp. | reverse complement strand
TCATTATCTCCAGCTATTCTTATATGCAAATGAAAGACTTTTTTATCAAATCCTTTTTCAGTATATCCTTTATTCATAGAAATTCTATTTTCGTCTTCACTCATACAAAGCCAGTTGTTTTTTAATAATATCTCTTTTACAAATTTTAAATCATCATAATTATTAAGCTCTAAAAGAATATCTACAATATTTTTTGCCCATATTGAAGGAATATATGTACTTCCTATATGTGAAATCCTGAAAATTTTTTCTTTTGAAATTAAAGATAAAATATTTAATTTTTCTTCTTCATACCAAGTTTTCCATTCATTATTATGTTCAACTAGAAATATAGGAAAGATTTCCCATAATTCTTCTAAACTCATTTCATTTAATTTTTTATTCATAATATTTCCTTTAATTAAATTTAAAAAATCTCCTAAAAAAAGGAGATTTTACTTCTTGATTAATATTAATATCATAACATACAGAAGTATGTATAAATTGAATTTTCTTTTAAGAAAAGACAATATTATAACTTAACAACACCAGAAGCTTGAGGACCTTTAGCGCCATCTACTATTTCAAATTCAACAGCTTGTCCTTCATCTAAAGTTCTAAATTCACCATTTTCTTCTAATGCTGAATAATGTACAAATACATCTTCTCCATTTTCAGTAGAAATAAATCCAAATCCTTTAGCTGCATTGAACCATTTTACAGTTCCTTTCATATCCTTTAATCCTCCAATACTATAGGAAATATGTAGCACATTTTTACTACCTTCATACTATAACACAATTAACAGAATAAAGCAAGTAATTTTTATTCATCTTCAAGCATACTTAATTGATTTTCCATTTGCTTTCTGATTTTTTCTTTTTCATAATAGCATTTTCTGCAAAGAGGCTCATAACTTTCTGAAGCTCCAAGTTTTATTCTTTCATCATCATGAGTCTTTCTGTAACTAACCCAAGCATCAACCCCACAATTAGCACAAACTGCATGATGTTTATATAGATAATCAGCTCTTGGCATTAATTCTTTTACCAACTCAAAAGGCTCTGCTTTATAGTCCATATCAAGTCCTGCAAGAACTACTGTAAACTCATTTTCTAAAAATATATTTAAAGTTTCAATAATCTTATTTATATCCCCTTTAATAAACTGAACTTCGTCAATACCTATAATACTTGCAGTGCTTGTCTTCATATATTCTATAATCTCATCAATACTTTCAACCGGAATAGCTCTCATTTTGTTATTATCATGAGTAACTATTTCTTTATCTGCATATCTGTTATCAAACTTAGGTTTAAATACAACAGTTTCATATTTTGCAATCTCAAATCTATTTAAGTCTTTCCATAAACTTGAAGTTTTCCCAGAGAACATACTACCTGTGTGTAAAATTAATTTACCTTTATATTGATGCATAATTAACCCTCAAAAACTTGTTCTTCAATTGATAAAATTACAATATCTTCTATTGGCTTATCATTAGAACAGTAAGTATTGGCAATTTCGTCAACTACTTCCATTCCTTTAAATACTTGCCCAAAAACAGTATGTTTAAAGTCTAACCAGAATGCTCCTCCAAGTTTTTCATAAGTTTCAACAACATCATCAGGATATACTTTTTTATCAGAATTTTTTAAATAATTTACATAATCATCAGAAATTTTACTGTTTTGAACTATAAAAAATTGACTTCCATTAGTATTTGGTCCTGCATTTGCCATTGACAAAGCACCTCTATAATTTCTGAAATTACCATCGAATTCATCTTCAAAGGATTCTCCCCAGATGCTTTCTCCACCCATTCCTGTACCAGTTGGATCTCCACCTTGAATCATAAAATCTCTTATAACTCTGTGGAAAATAACTCCATTATAATATCCTCTTTTAGCCAATGTTATAAAATTTTCACATGTTTTTGGAGCAATTTCATTAAATAATCTTAAAGAAATTTCTCCTACATTTGTCTTCATTATATAAACTTTTTCTCCTATTTTAGGCATTTCTAATTGTTTCATACTCTTTTCTCCTTTTAAATAATTTTTTCTTAAAATTGATCTATGTATCAAAGTTATATATCGTCCCTTTAAAAATTCTTCATCTTCAAATTCACCCTCGACTTTAAGTCCACATTTCTCCATAACTTTTCCGGAAGCAATGTTTTCTTTAATATGCATTGCACAAACTCTATTAACTTTTAAGGTATTAAAAGCATAGTCAAGCATAAAATTTAAAGTCTCCGTCATATAACCTTTGTTCCAAAAATTCTTATTTAAAACATATCCGAATGATAAAGAATTATTTTTTATATCCGCTTTGTATTCAAAAGAACCGATACATTTATTAGAAATTTTTTCAACTATTGCAAAACAATATTTATTTTTCATAAAACAATCAGTAATTACTTTTTCAGTTTCCAAAATATTTTTGTGTTTATCCCAAGTAACGAATTTACAAGTTTCATCATCACTTCCAAACTCAAAAACATCATCTATATCATCTAAACTGAATTTTCTAAAAATTAATCTTTCACTTTGCATAATAACTCCTTATTAAATTCCAATCCTGTTTTATTTAAAATGCTAAAAAAATATTCATCAGGTAAAACAGTAAAACTTAAGTTTTCCTTTGTAATTGGATGTAAAAACTCAAGATAATAGGAATGTAACATCTGTCCATTCGCTTTTATCTTTTCATTTTTGTTTCCATAAGTTTCATCACCTACGATAGGATGATTAAGGCTACTGAAATGAACTCTTATCTGATGAGTTCGTCCCGTATGAAGAGTTACATCAACTAATGAATATTTTAAATTTGAAGTTAAAATATTGTATTCTGTAAGAGCTTCTTTTCCAGATTTACTTTTTACACTCATCTTTTTTCTGTCTTTTTCATCTCTACCAATAGGTTTATCTATAAGTCCGTTCTCTTTTGAAAAACTTCCATTACAGATTGCCAAATATTTTTTGTTGATTTCTCTATTTGAAAACATTTCAACTAATTTTAGATGTGTTTCATCATCCTTTGCACAAATTATAAGACCTGTCGTATCCTTATCAAGTCTGTGAACAATTCCCGGTCTTTCGGAATTTATCATTGATAATTTACAATGATTTAAAAGTGCATTAACCAAAGTATGTTCTTCATTACCTGCAGCAGGATGAACAACCATATTTCTAGGTTTATTTATAATTATAATATAATCATCTTCATATACAATATCTAAATCTATATCTTCAGCAACTAATGTAATTTCTTTTTTCTCCGGAATAGAAACAGTTATTTCATCTCCTATTTCTAAAATTACATTCGGCTTTATATTTTTATTATTTACAAAAACTAATTTATCTTTTATCAATTTTTGAATTGAAGTCCTTGATAAATTAGAAATTTTTTCGGATAAAAAAACATCACATCTAATTTTTTTATCACTGATATATTTTAATTCTGTCAAAAATTACACTCTCCAATCTATCGGTTTAACTCCCTTGCTAATCAAAAATTCATTAGCCTTAGAAAATGGCTTGCTTCCAAAAAATCCTCGATGAGCAGAAAAAGGAGAAGGATGTGTACTTGTAATTATAAAATTATTTTCATCTTTTTTTATCAAATTACTCTTTGAAATAGCAAAGCTACCCCAAAGAATAAAAACTTTAGGATAATCAAAATTTGAAATTATTTCAATTACTCTGTCTGTGAAAATTTGCCAACCTATATCTTTATGTGAATTTGGCTTTGCCTTCTCAACAGTTAGTGTAGCATTTAATAAAAATACACCTTGTTCAACCCAAGCAGTTAAATCCCCATGATTTGGAGGAGTTATCCCTAAATCTGAATTTAATTCAAGATAAATATTACGAAGTGAAGGAGGTATTTTTTCTCCTCTATTTACTGAAAAACTCATTCCATTAGCTTGATTTACACCGTGATATGGATCTTGTCCTAAAATAATAACCTTAATGTCTTTTGGAGAAATTTTATCAAAAATAGTAAAAACACATTCATTAGGTGGGAATATTATTTTATTTTTATATTCTTCATTTAAAAAGTTTTTCATCTTAATAAAATACTCTTTTTTAAATTCATCCTTTAAATATTCATTCCAAGCTCCATAATTAGACATCATCTTAATTCTCCTTTTTAGTAAATGATACAACTATAAGTAAGAAACAGGCTACACAAATATAAATATCTGCAAAATTAAAAACCGGAAAATCATATAAACCACCAAATCTTGTATGAATAAAATCTACAACAAAAGAATATCTAATTCTATCTATGCAATTTCCCAGTGCTCCACAAGCAATAAGAGCAAATAAGATTTGTTCTACTTTAGACATTTTATCTTTATTTTTACTTATATAAAATAAAATTCCAAAAAATGCAACCAAAGAAATAAAAACAAAGAAATATTTATATCCTTTAAAACTACCAAAAGCTACTCCTGTATTTTCTACATAAGTAAATTCTAGCCAATTTTTAATTAAAACTACAGAATCAGCACCTTTTAAATTGGCTACTGAAATATATTTTGTAAGTTGGTCTAAAATTAATCCAACAATTATAATTACATATATCATATAGAATACCTCTTAATATTGACAACAAATTTATTCTTTTTAGTTAAGCCTCCAAAATTATCGACTTTGAATTTTCCTTCTTTTCTTATTGAAATAATATCATTTTCGTTTATCTTCTTGTCAAAGTCTTTACATTCCTCATAATTCAAATTTACATATCCAGCTTTAATGTATTTTTGAGCAATCTCTCTTGAAGTTCTAGCAAGTTCTTTAACAAAGCAGTCCAATCTCAAACCGGAAACTATTATTTTTTCATCCTCATATTTTTTAAAATTAGATGGAATAAAATTATTATTCAAAATTTCCAATTTTAAATCTTGCCCCGCAAATTTTAATCCATTAGAAAATAAAAATGTTCCTATCGGCTTCAAACAATAAATATACCAATATCCGTCAACTTTTATTATTTCTCCGACTTTTTCACGATTTATTCCCAAATGGAGAATACTTCCCAAAATATTTCTATGTTCTATTCCTGAAATATCTTTAAATTTCAAAGTTTCCAAATAATCATTTAAGGAATAATTTTCTCTGTAAAAAATTAAAAATTTTCTCTCATAATCTTCTTCAATAAAGATAATATCATAATTCATATCTATATTTTTTAAAAATCTCTCTACATACTTAAACTCCAATGGTGTAAAAAAATTAGA
>CABRGI010000073.1 GCA_902470455.1 uncultured Parvimonas sp. | reverse complement strand
TCTATTTCTTTTGATTCGTTAAAATATGCTCCAGCACCATAAACCCAGTTTGGATTTTTAAGTAATGTTCTTCCTTGGTAAATCATATCACAGGCATTACTTTGAAGTAAATATTCACATAATCCATAGTCTTCCAAAAGTCCAACTGCAGATACTACAAGACCTGCTTTTTTTATTTCTCTACTTAATTCTGCTTGATATCCCGGATAAACTAAAGGACTTTTTGGAACAACTCCACCACTTGAAATACTGTTGAAAACAACTCCGTCTTCTTTTGCAAGTTTTAAAATTTCTATAATATCTTCTAAAGAATTTCCATTTTCATCATATTCATTAGCAGAAACTCTAATATGAACATCGATGTCAATATTTTTAATTTCTTTTAAAATATCACCTAAAAACTTATATCTATTCTCTAAACTACCACCATATTCGTCATTTCTTTGATTTGATAATGGTGATAAAAATTGATTTATCAAATATCCATGTGCTCCGTGAATTTCTACAAAGTCAAAACCCGCTTGTTTTGCAAGTTTTACAGAATTTACAAAATCATCTTGTAAAGAAATAATTTCTTCTTTAGTCAATTCTCTTGGTGCTTTTTCGTCTGCAAAAGGAATTGAACTTGGTGCTACAATATCATTATAAGAAGCATCTGCTTTTCTTCCTGCATGACTTAATTGAATTCCAATTTTGCAATCATAATTATGAACTCTATCTACAAGCTCTTTAAAAGCTTTCATTTGAATTTCATTGTATAATCCTAAATCTACTTTTCTGATTCCACCAGTAGGATTAACCATTGTTGCTTCAATAATTATTCCGGAAACTCCACCTAAAGCTCTTGCAACATAGTGATCAAAATGCTCTTTAGTTAAAACTCCGTCTATAGTTTTTGAATGGAACATACACATTGGAGCCATAACTACTCTATTTTTAAATTTATTTCTACCTATTTTCATAGGACTTAAAAGTTTACTCATAAAATACCTCCTAAATTTTTCTGACTAATTTATACCCTGAAAATTTTTGGATAATGATTCTTTATTAAATTATTTCATATTAATTATAAATATAGCTTAAAAATACACAACAAAAAAGCTGTTATTTGCATAACAGCTCTCTCTTTTAAAATTTTAAATTATTTTGTATATTTTAATATTAATTCTTTAGCAGCTAATGTTTCATCAGGACGTTTAATTTCTGTGTCATGTGGTGCTGCATGAACAATTTCAGGATTTGTTTCAGCTTCTTTTGCAATCTTAATCATAGATTCTGCAAATCCGTCAAGAGTTTCTTTTGATTCACTTTCAGTAGGTTCAACCATCAATGCTTCATGAACAATTAATGGGAAGTATACAGTTGGTGGGTGATATCCCATATCCATTAATCTCTTAGCTACATCAAGAGTTACTAATCCGTTAGGGTTCTTTAATCCACCAAGTACAAATTCATGTTTGAATTTTACATTTTCAGGAAGATTGTAGTAATCTCTTAGTTGATTTGCTAAGTAATTAGAGTTCAATACTGCATAATCACTTACTTTCTTCAATCCATCAGATCCCATTGATAAAACATAAGCATATGTTCTTACTAGTACACCAAAGTGTCCATAGAAATCTTTCATCTTACCTAATGTCTTTGGAACATCATAAGATAAGCTGTATTTTTCACCGTTTTTAATAACTATAGGAACCGGTAAGAAGTCTTTTAAGAAATCTTTACATCCAACATAACCTGCACCAGGACCTCCACCACCGTGAGGAGTAGAGAATGTCTTATGAAGATTGTAGTGAATTGCATCAAATCCCATATCTCCAGGTCTAACATGCCCTAAAATTGCATTTGCATTTGCCCCGTCATAATATACTAAACCGCCTGCTTCGTGAACGATTTTTGTTATTTCTTGAATGTCTTTTTCGAATAATCCTAATGTGTTAGGGTTAGTAAGCATAAGTCCGGCAGTATCATCGCCAACGGCTGCCTTTAATGCTTCAATATCAACTAGTCCACTTTCACAAGATTTAATTTCGATAATTTTATATCCTGCCATTGTAGCTGTTGCAGGGTTAGTTCCATGAGCTGAATCAGGAATTATAATTTTATCTCTTTGGAAATCTTTGTTGTTTTCATGATATGCTTTAAATAACATAATACCTGTTATTTCACCATGAGCTCCGGCTGCAGGTTGTAATGTACAAGCATCCATTCCAGAAGTTTCATTTAAAGCTTCGCCAAGTTCATACATCAATTGTAAAGCACCTTGAGCTCCACATTCAGGAACATTTGGATGAAGTGTTGCAAAACCTGGAAGAGCACACATAGCTTCGTTGATTTTTGGATTGTATTTCATTGTACAAGATCCTAGTGGATAAAATCCTGTATCAACACCAAAGTTTTTATTTGAAAGATTTACAAAATGTCTAACAACTTCTGGTTCAGAAACTTCCGGTAAATCAATTTCGCCATCATTTAATAGTTCAGCAGGAATTAGCTCTTTAATACATACATCTTCAACATCCAATTCTGGTAATTTATGACCAATTTTACCAGGTTTTGATAGTTCAAATATTAATTTATCGTATTTCATATTATGCTTCCTCCAATACCTTACATAGTTTGTCTATTTCTTCCTTAGTACGTTTTTCAGTAACTGCAAACATAATAACATTTTCTAATTCAGGATAATACTTTCCAAGATCGAAACCACCGATTATACCATTTTCAAATAATTTCTTATTTAATTCACAAATCGGTTTTTTAGCTTTTAATGCAAATTCTTTATAGAAAGGTGCATCAAAAACTTTTTCGAATTTACCTGTTTCTAAAAGTTTCTTGTAAAGATAATGAGATTTCTTTATACATTGTTTTGAAAGTTCTTTAAGACCTTCTTTACCTAAAAGATCCATATAAATTGCCGCAGTCAAAACATTGATACCTTGGTTAGAACAGATATTTGAAGTAGCTTTATCTCTCTTAATATGTTGTTCTCTGGCTGATAGAGTAAGAACCCAACATCTCTTTCCATCTCTGTCAACAGTTTGTCCAACTATTCTTCCTGGAATCTTTCTTAAAAATTCTTTATTAACAGCCATAAATCCTAAGTATGGTCCACCATATGAAATAGGAATACCTAGTGATTGAGCTTCACCAACAACTACATCAACATTACAATCAGATGGTTTCTTTAAAGCTCCCAGAGAAGAAGGGTCAACAGAAACTACTGAGTAACATTTTTTAAATCCATGTGCTAGTTCAGAAACCTTAGTTACATCTTCAATATTACCGAAGAAATTTGGATTTTGAACTAAAACAGCTCCAACTTCATCATTTAATTTTGCTTTTAAATCATCAATACAAGTTACACCGTTACAAGTTTTAACAACTTCCATTTCAATATGTTGAGCATGAAGATAAGTTTTTAAAACTTCTCTTGACCAAGGTGCAATGGCTTCGGAAACTAAAACTTTTTTCTTTTTAGCATGATGAGCAGTCATAATTGCAGCTTCTGCTAAACTTGTTCCTTGATCATAAAGTGATGCATTCGCATATTCCATACCAGTTAGATTAGAAATCATTGTTTGGAATTCAAATATATATTGTAAAGTACCTTGACTGATTTCTGGTTGATATGGAGTGTATGAAGTTAAAAATTCACTTCTGCTAATAATTGTTGGAATAACAGCAGGAATATAATGATCATAAGCACCAGCACCTAAAAATGTTGTATATTCACTTGAAGATGCATTTTTACTTGCTAACTTAGTTAGATAGTTATATACTTCCAACTCACTCTTTGCTTTTGGAATATTCAATTCTCTTTTTAATTTTAATTCTTCAGGAATATCTGAAAATAAATCTTCAACAGAATTAACACCAAGGCTATCTAACATATCTTTAACATCTTGTTCTGTTAGAGAAATATAAGGATACATATAGAATTTACCTCCTAATAATTTAATTATTTTTTAAGAAATTTCTTACTGATTAATACAGCAGGAACTTTTTTATTTCTAATTTCAACTTGAACTTCATTTCCTATTTCAGCTTGATCCGCATCAACAATTACATTTGCAATAGTTTTGCCCAATGTAGGTGACATATAACCTGTTGTAACAAATCCGATTTCTTTATCGCCTTTAAATACTTTCGCTCCATGTCTTGCAATGCCTTTGCCTGTCAATTCAAGACCGATTAACTTTCTAGGAACTCCTGCTTCTTTCATTTTTGCTAAAGGAGCTTTACCTATGAAGTCTGCTTCTTGTTTTAATTTTACAAAATAACCAAGACCTGCTTCAAGTGGAGTTATAACATCATCCATTTCATTTCCGTAAAGTGGAAGAGCTGCTTCAAATCTCAAAGTATCTCTACAACCTAAACCGCAAGGCATAACTCCGTCTTCTTTGCCGATTTTTAGGATTTCATCCCATAATTTATTCATATCTTCACCGGAGCCGTAAATTTCAAATCCGTCTTCACCTGTATATCCTGTACGTGAAACTAAGAATTTTCCGCAATCTCCAAGTTGAACATTTTCTTTAAAAGTGAAGAATTTTATTTCATTTGCCAAATCAACATCTTTAGCTAATTTTTGTAAAATTTTTTCAGCTTTTGGACCTTGCAATGCAATTTGTGCAGTTTCTGATGAAATATTTTTAATTTCTACATCGTAGTTTCCTTTTTGTTTTAAGAACCAAGCAAAGTCCTTATCTGTATTTGCAGCATTAACTACAATATACATATCATCTTTACCTTTTCTGTAAACTAGTAAATCATCAACAACTCCACCGTTTTCATTACATAATAAAGAGTAAATAACTTGTCCGTCACCAATAGTTGTCAAATCGTTAGTGATTAAATGATTTACATAGTCAAAAGCGTCTTTGCCTTTAACAGTAACTTCTCCCATATGTGAAACATCAAATAATCCGGCATTATTTCTAACTGCATTATGTTCAGCAGCTAGTCCTTCGTATTTAACAGGTAGTAACCAACCTGCATAGTCAACAACTTCTCCTCCATATGAAATGTGTTTTTCGTACAATGGTGTTTTTTTTGCAGCCATATCAAATTCCTCCTTTAAATTTAGAATAGAAATCAATTACCTCTCATAAGATAACTCCTTTCCTTTAATGTAATTATAGTATAAAAAAATAAAAAATACAATAGTCTTTTTCTAAAAACTTGAAAAGTCTTTTATCAAACTAAAATTATTATTCATAAATTTAACAAAAAAAAGTTATAAAAAAATAAAAACGTTTTTATTTTAACTTATAGATTAGTAA
>CABRGI010000072.1 GCA_902470455.1 uncultured Parvimonas sp. | reverse complement strand
TATTTTGTACAGAAACGTCATCTGTAATAAGTTTAGGTAAATATTCTCTAAAAATAAAGAATAATGCACTTCCAAAGATAAATAATATAGTTGTAATTTTAACTGATATTTTAGGATAATCTATCAAATTTCTAATGTTTTTCTCTCCGGAACTTATGCTTATTAAACTCAAAGTCGCAGAACCATAGATATGTTTAAAAGTAAATAAAAACATAATTAAATTTGTAATTATTGAATATCCAGCAAATTCGTTATTGCCTATTCTAATAACAATCATATTGAAAATAATGACAAAAATAGTTCCGTCAAAAATTTCCTGTATCATAATAGGAAAAGCTAATTTAAAATGATTAAATCCATTTATAAAATAGCTTTTTAGTAATTCAAATTTTAATTTTAATTTATTTTTCAATACAAAAATATAAATTAAAAGATTTACAAACATTGAAAAAACTGTACTAAATCCGACCATAGTTATTCCAAGTTTTGGAAAACCGAATTTTCCAAGAACAAACAAATAATCTAAACCCAGATTTAAAACTGAAGAAATAGTAGATCCTATTAAAATCCATTTTGTCATATTTGAAATTCTAAAATACGCCCCAAATGTAAATAAACATAGTTGTAACAAGACACAAAAACTCATAGGATACGAAAACAAAATACCTTGTTTCAAAGTTTCTCCGGACAAATTATAGAATATTTTTAAAAAATATGTTTTTCCTATCAACATTAATAATAAGAATATAATTCCCATAAAAATATTTATAGCAAGAGATGAAAAAAATTCATAATTTAAACCTTTTTCATCTCCTTGTCCCAGTTTTTCTCCAAGTTTTGTATTTATAATTATTGCAGTCGCCCCTAAAACTCCACTTATTGTATATAATGTTGAAGAAATCAAATTTACCGCATTAAATGCAGGTGTTGAAACTCTTGCAACGATAGCAATATCGGATAACTCCAAAATATAACTTAAAATAAAATTTACCATAAGTGGAAAAGCGAATTTGTTAAGTTCTAATCTTTTATTTTTCATTTTTCTTTTTCTTTAAATCAATCTCAAAATCGCAATTTTCATCGGAACATTTTAGTGCATGTTTAAATCTGTTTTTAACTTCAACTAAGAATTTTCCACATTTTTCGCATTTTTTATCAGCTATCGGTTTATCCCAAATTGCATAGTCACATTCAGGATAATTTTCACAACCGTAAAACACTTTTCTCTTTTTGGATATTTTTTCGATTATTCTTCCGCCACATTTAGGGCATTTTACTCCAGTATCTTTAACTTCCTTTTTTATATAATTACAATCAGGGAAGCCGCTACAACCGATAAATCTACCGAATTTTGTCTTTTTGATAACCAAATTTTTACCACATTGTGGACATTTTTCGTCAAGAACTTCATCTTTTATTTTATAATCCTCTGAATCCCCCTCAGACTTTTTCAAAAAGGTCTCAAAAACAGCATAGAAATCCGAAATAACTTTTTTCCAATCCTTTTTATTTTCAGCTATTTCATCAAGTTTTTCTTCCATTTCCATAGTGAATTTTTCATTTATAATTGTTTCAAAGTTGGAAACTAAAAACTTATTAACATTTTTCCCTAAATCCGTTGGGGAAATTTTTTTATTCTCAATTAAAATATAAAATCTGCTTGTCAAACTGTTTATAATACTTGCATAGGTACTTGGTCTTCCAATTCCGTTTTCTTCAAGTTTTTTAACTAAAGTAGCCTCTGTAAAATTGGCAACCGGTTTTGTAAAATGTTGACTTTGTTCTATTTTTTCAGCTTTTATCACATCTTTAACTTCTAATTTAGGCAATGGTTCATCTTTTATATCACTTGAAGTATATATTTTTGAAAATCCGTCAAACAAAGTGTATCTTCCATTTAATTTATAGATACAATTATTTGAATTTAAAACTATTTGAGTACTTTCGTAACTTTCAGCTTTCATTTGAGAAGCTACTGTTCTTTCCCAAATCAATTTATATAGTTTATATTGATTTGCAGTTAAATAGCTTTTTATTTTTTCAGGACTTCTAAAAATACTACTTGGTCTAACACCCTCATGAGCATCTTGTGAATTTTTTTTCTTTAAATTGTATTCATTTCCTTTACTTGCATAGTTTTTCCCATAATTTTCGGTAATGTACTCGATAGCCTCTGCAACTATTTCTGATGAAATTCTAGTTGAGTCAGTTCTCATATATGAAATTAAACCGACAGAGCCTTCCTTACCAACATTAATCCCTTCATAAAGTTGTTGAGCAATACTCATAGTCATTGAGCTTGAAAAACCTAATTTTCTTCCCGCTTCTTGTTGTAATGTACTTGTAGTAAAAGGTGGTTGTGGTTTTCTCTCTTTTTTTACCTTTTTTACATCTTCCACGATAAAATTGTCTTTATCTGTTTTTTCTACAACTTTTAAAGCCTCTTTTTCATTTTTTATCTCTTTTTTTACTATTTTTTTATTTTCATATTCTCCATAATAAAGTGATTTAAACTCTATGTTTTGAACATTATGTATCCCTTCAATCTTCCAAAATTCTTCCGGAACAAAATTATCTATCTCTTCTTGACGTTCACAGATAATTTTTAAAGTTGCAGATTGAACACGTCCTGCTGAAAGTCCACTCTTTATTTTTTTCCAAAGAATTGGAGATAGTTTATATCCTACAAGTCTATCTAAAACTCTTCTAGCTTGTTGAGAATTTACTAAATTCATATCTATTTTTCTTGAATTTTTTATAGATTCTTTGATACTTTTTTTAGTAATTTCGTGAAATTCTATTCTGTTATTTGCATTAATATCAAGACCTAAAAGATAGGCTATATGCCAAGAAATTGCTTCTCCCTCTCTATCGGGGTCAGTTGCAAGATATATATTTTCTGAATTTTTGTAAAGCTCTTTTAATTCTTTAATCTTAGATGCTTTTCCTCTTACATTTATATATTCAGGTTCAAAATTATTTTCTATATCTATTCCCATTTTACTTTTAGGTAAATCTCTTATATGTCCAACACTTGCCACAACTTTGTAATTACTTCCAAGCATTTTGCTAACTGTTTTAGCCTTTGTTGGAGATTCTACTATAACTAAATTTTTATACAAAACTAACTCCTTATACAATCTTACTCATTGAAATATGTTCTATTCCCACTTCAACAAAAATATCCTCATTGTCTTTAGTATAACCTAACATTTCATAAAAGGTCATTGCATGATATTGTGCTGAAAATCTAATTGTCTTTTTTTCATTTCCTTTTTTAAATTTTTTTACGGTTTCTTCCATATTTATAAATAAAAACTTTCCTACTCCCTTTCCTCTGCATGATTTCTTCACACAGGCTCTTCCGAAATAGACAATGTCTTTATTTATATTCATAATTCTTGCAGTTGCAAGGAGCTCATCTCCTTCAAAAACTCCAACATGAATTGTATCTTCCAAACTGTCTTTTTTATCAATTTCATATTCAAGTGGAACTTTTTGTTCATCTACGAAAACTTCCTCTCGCAAAGCGAATGCCTTTTCCATTTCTTCGCTTTTTAATATTCTATATTCCATAAAAACATCTCCGTATAATCTATAAACTCTCTATATGTTATATAATTTAATTAATTTTGTCAACATATTTTTATAATTTCACAATTAAAAAAGTGTCAATTTTATAAAATTGACACAAAATTAAATTTTATTCTATTATATAAGCACTTACAATTTCTCCATAATAAGCTGTATGGTAATCTTTGTTTGCCCCATAAAACTCTCCTGACACATTTTCAGGATAATTTTTTTTCTTTATTTCTTTTGGAATTGCATTTTCATCCTGTTTTTGTTTGTAAATTACTTTACATTCTAAAGTTAAAGGCAATTCCTTTATAGCAGGAACATCCACAATTTCAGATTCAATCAAAGTTAAATTCAAATCTTTAATTTTATCAGTATCTCTTCCTGACTTTGTACCACAAACTCCAATTATATTTTTATCAAAATCATTCAAAAAAATATTTACAGTAAATTCTCCACTTTCATCAAGTAGTTTTTTTGTATAACGACTTTCTCTAACAAATGCTGTAAAAATCGGTCTATTCCATTCTATTCCCAAAGTTCCCCAAGAAATTGACATTGTATTTATCTTTTCTTTTGAATTTGTAGTAAGCAAGACACCTTTTTCAACTGCCAACATTATTTCTTTTGCATAATCAAAAACATTAATTTTTCTTTTCATAATTTTCTCCTAAATTGCAATCGGAATATCTTTTATTTGTTCTCCACATTTATAATTTTCTATTATAACATCACCTGATGTAAAATCGTAAAAGTTTTTAACATCAGGATTTAAAGTAACCTTTGGCGCAGGAAATTTTTCCCTAGTAATAAGTTCTTTTATAATCGGAACATGTCTATCATAGATATGAGCATCAGCTATTACATGAACAAGCTCTCCAACTTCCAAATTACATTCTCTTGCAAGCATATGAATCAAAATTGCGTATTGACAAACATTCCAATTATTTGCTGCCAAAATATCTTGACTCCTTTGATTTAAAATAGCATTTAGCTTATTACCTGTAACATTAAAAGTCATACTATATGCACAAGGATATAAATTCATTTCAGATAAATCTTCATGAACGTAAACATCTGGAATTATTCTTCTACTATAAGGATTGTTTTTCAAATCGTAAATAACTCTATCAACCTGATCAAACATCCCTTCCTTATATTTATGTTTAACTCCAAGCTGATAACCGTAAGCCTTTCCGATACTTCCGTTTTCATCAGCCCATTCATCCCAAACATGACTCTTTAAATCCTTGATATTATTGGACTTCTTTTGCCATATCCAAAGCATTTCGTCAGTACATAATTTTATAGCTGTTTTTCTAAGTGTAAGTGCAGGAAATTCTTCAGCTAAATTGTATCTATTTACAACTCCGAATTTTTTTATTGTATATGCCTTTGTCCCATCTTCCCAAACAGGACGAACTTTTTCTCCCTTTGTATCTACTCCATTTTCAAGTATATCTTTACACATTGAAATAAATATATCATCTGCTCTACTCATAATTATCTCCTAAAATTAAAATAAATATTTATGAATTTAATTATATCATAATTTCTGTTAAAATTAAATTCTAAAAAAATAGGAATATTATTTTACAATAACATTCCTATTAAAAATCTAATTTTTTACATATTTTTCTAATTTATAGCTTCCCATAGTTAAAAGTACTAAGGACATTAAAATTACTATAAAAATATTTGGAAACAAAACTTGTTT
>CABRGI010000071.1 GCA_902470455.1 uncultured Parvimonas sp. | reverse complement strand
TCACAGATTGCTTTAACTACTTCCATTTGATGAGTGATTAAAACAATTGTAAGATTAAATTCATCTCTGATTTTTAAAAGTAATTCCAAAATTGATTTTGTACTTTGAGGATCCAATGCTGAAGTTGCCTCATCGCAAAGTAAAATTTTTGGTTGAACTGCTAAAGCTCTTGCAATAGCTACTCTTTGTTTTTGACCACCGGAAAGATTTGCAGGATATTCATAAATCTTTTCTTTCAAATTTACATATTCCAAAAGAGTATTTACTCTTTCTTCAATATCTTTTTTCTTCCATTTATTTATTCTTAATGGATAAGCAATGTTTTCAAAAACATTTTTTTGATAAAAAAGATTGAAAGATTGAAAAATCATAGCCATGTTTTTCCTAGCTTCCTTAAGTTCTTTGCTATTCATTTTTACAATATCTTTGCCGTCTATAAAAATATTACCTTGGGTTGGTTCTTCAAGTCGATTAATACATCTGATTAAAGATGATTTACCGGCACCGCTCATGCCGATTATACCGAAAATTTCTCCCTTTTTGACTTCTAAACTAATATTATTAACAGCCTTAAATCCATTGTCATAAATTTTGACTAAATTTTCAATTTTAATCATACAAACCTCCTTTTCTATATTTTCGGAACTTCTTTATTTAATGGTATAAAAAAAATCTCTGATAAGAGATTTTGAAACCAAATTCTTATCTTCCGAATATTCGCTGGAATTAGCACCTTATTCTAAAACAGGTTGCCGGGCTTCACAGGGCCAGTCCCTCCGCCACTCTGGATAAGTGTTATTTAATATTGTTGCTAAATTATATCATAATAGAAATTCAATGTCAACACTTTTTAAATAATTTTGTTAAAAAATTTTTCAATATAAAAAAATAGTTAATATATAGTCAATATAATAATTGTTCATTTGAGATATTAATTAAAATGTGATAAAATATAAGCAACTTTGTTTTTTATGGCAAATAATTTTACCATATTATATTTATCAGGAGGAAATTATGAAGTATATAATGTTTGATATGGATGGTACTTTGATTGATTCAATTGGTGGTTGGTTTGGAAGTTGTAAATATTTTCTAAAAGAAATGAATTTAGAAGAGACTGATGAGCTAAAAGAATTGTTTATAGGAAAGAAACTTTATGCAAGGGGAATAGCAATTAAAAATTATTTCAATCTTGATTTAACTGCTGATGAAATTTATGCCAGAAATTTAAAATATGTAAAAGAAGGATATGATGAAATATACGGGGCAAAAGAAAATGTAATAGAAGCAATGGAATATTTAAAGGATAAAGGTTATAAAATTTCTTTAAATACTGCTACAAATATTGGACTTTGTAAAAATTGTTTGGAAAGAACAGGACTTATGAAGTATTTTGATTATATTCAAACTTGTGATGATTGTGGATATTTAAAAGATGATGAAAGATATTATGATTGGGCAATAAAAAAGCATAATGCAAATGTTGAAGATATTATATTCTTTGATGATACTGAAGCACCCTTAAAAACAGCAAAGAAAAGGGAAATAAAAACAGTTTTAGTTTATGAACCTTTAACAAATGGAGAGTTTTTTGACATAACTACAGATTTTGACTATAAAATGGATACAATTTCTGTTGAAAACTTGAAAAGAATTGGACTTTAAATAAATTATGATGAAAAAAGAGCTATGTTATAAAATTGAACATAGCTCTTTTTGTTTAATTTTTAAATTATTTTAAATAATTTTCAAACCAATCGAATATTTCTTTTAATCTTCTTATTCTATGCATTGGTTTACCACTTCTTGAAAGCTCGTGATTTTCACCTTTGAACATTACAAGTCTTGCAGGTACATCATGATATTTTAATGCAGAGAACATTTGAATTCCCTCCGGTATCCAACATCTATAATCTTCATCTGAATGAATGAAAAGAGTTGGTGTTTGTGCCTTGTTTGCATATTTAAGTGGGGAATGATACCATAATTTTTCGTAATTATTCCAAGGAGATGCAGAGATTTGATCATCAATGAAATAATATCCTATATCTGTAAGTAAAAATTCAGTAGTCATATTAGAAATTGAACGTTGTGAACAAGCAGCTTTAAATCTGTTTGTATGTCCAATTGCCCAATTAGTCATGAAACCGCCATAACTTCCACCCATAATTGCAAGTTTTTCTTCATCAAGCGCAGGATAGTTTTTAATTACTGCATCTGTAAATTTCATTAGGTCATCAAAATCAATTTCTCCATATTTTCCACGAATATCAGCAAATTCTTTACCTCTACCGTCAGAACCTCTTGGATTTGTGAAAAATACAAAATATCCGTTATTTGCTAAAAATTGCATTTCGTGATGGAATACTTTTCCAAAAACAGTTTTAGGACCACCATGAACATGAAGTACACCCGGATATTTTTTCTCCGGATCATAGTCAACAGGCTTCATAACATATCCGATAAAGCCAATTCCATCGTTAGTAAATGAAATTTCTTCAATTTCAGAAAGTGAATATTCTGTAGTATCATTGTGGAAAGAAATTCTTTTTTCTTCTTCTGTTGATACTTCATAAATATCTTGTAAATTGGAATCTTTTAAAGCAATTGCATAAATTTTTCCATCTTTAGAAACATCAAAACAGTCAATTGAACCTGATTTTTCGTTCAATCTTTCCAAATTTCCATTTTTGTCAACCTTATATAAATATGAACTGTTTACTTCAGTATTTATGAAATACATAAATCCATCTTTAACTAAAGTGCTTTTTCCTCCTGTTAATCTCATATCTGTTCCAACAGAGTTGTTCATACACATATCAAAATTGTCATTTACAATTTTTTCAAAAGATTTTTCCGCAATGTTTATAATATAGATATTTGAATTTTCATTCAAACCATATTCTTTCATATCTGTGGCTTTAGCTATGATATTTTCATTATCTATAAAGTTTACATATTCAAAAGCATAATCTTTTGCTAAAATATCAACCACTTTAGTTTTAATATCTAAAATTTTAACCTCATTTACAAGTGGCATTTTTCCTGTATAAGATGTTGTGATAAATACAGCTTTAGTCTTATCTTCATTTAATTCTAAACCGTAAATATCGGTAATATCATCACTTAATGGGATGAATTCAGAAGTTTTTTTGTTGAAAAGATAAAGTCTGCTTCTGTTTTCGTTAGTAAAACCTATATTATTTCCCCAGAAAGGAATTTCAGTTGCAACAAGATAATCTTTAGAATCATCATATAATTTTTCTTTGTTTTCTTCTTTACTATCTTCCTTTTTTGATTCTTTTTCTATTTTTTCCAATTCTTTTGTTCTGTTAAAATTAGCTAAAACTAAAAATTCATCCTCATTAATTTGTTTTATTGTATTTACTAAAGCAGGAATAGTAAAGTCTAAAACAGCTTCGCCACCGGAAGTACATATTTTATAAAATTTAGTTGAATCCGAATCGTCTTTTTTGCCTTCTCTATCACTTGCAAAAAGAATAGAACCGTCTAAAAGCTCAATAAAAGAACTTTCCCTAGCACCATTAGTAAAAACGAAAGATTTTTTAGTTTCTAAATCCATTTTATAAATTCTATGCTCATAAGAATTCTTTTCTAAATTCATATTAGAAACTGTGTAGAATAGATTTTTTTCATCTTTACTTAAATGTAAATTTCCTAAAAACTTAAAGTTTTTAAATTCATCAATTTTTATACTTTTCATATTGCCTCCTTAAACAAAAATTCACAATAATTTTCATTGTTTTAATTTTTCTAATGAAAATACCTTGCAATTTGATTATACTACAAAAACAAAAAAAACACAAAATTTATTTTTATAAATACTACTTATATGATAAAATATTTATATTAAATGAAACTTAAAAAATGGAGGAATTTATGGAAATTAGAAAATTAAAATATACAGATGCTAAAGATTTTTATGATTGTTTAAAAATTATTGACAGCGAAACAGATTTTATGATGTTTGAACCTGATGAAAGAGTTTGGAATGAGGAAAAAATTGTAAAAAATTTAAAAGATGAAAATAATTTATTCTTAGGTGCGATAGAGGACGGAGAAATAGTAGGCTTTTTATCTGCCCAAAGAGGGGCTTTTAGAAGAATAAGACATACTGCTTATATTGTAATTGGAATACAAAAAGACTATTGCAACAGAAAAATAGGAACTAAACTATTTCAAAAACTTGACGAATGGGCAATACAAAATGAGATTATAAGACTAGAACTTACAGTTGAATGTGACAATAAAGTAGCCATAAGACTTTATGAAAAAAGCGGATTTGCTATAGAGGGAATTAAGAAAAAGACAATGTATGTAAATGGCAAATATATTGATGAGTATATGATGTCAAAAATATTTTAATGGAGATATTATGAAAATAGGATTAGTTTCTTATGAATTTAAAAATGGAAAAATTGAATATAATATTGAAAAAATAGAAAAGGCAATTATCTCTGCTAATGGGAAAGTAGATTTACTTTGTTTTGGAGAAACTTTTTTACAAGGCTTTGACTCTCTTTCTTGGAATTATGAAATAGATAAAGACATTGCAATTACAAAAAATTCTGTTATAATGGAAAAATTAAAAAATCTTAGTGAAAAATACAATATTGATCTTGGTGTCGGATATATTGAAAGAGAAAGAGAAAATATTTATTCTTCTTTTGTAGTGATTGAAAAAGGAAAAATAATCCATAATTATAGAAGAATTAGTAAAAATTGGAAAGAATATTCAATTACAGATGAACATTATTGTGAGGGAGAGATCTCAGATACATTTATTTATAAGGATAGAGAATTTAAAATTGCACTATGCGGAGATATGTGGATTTGCCCTGAAAAGTTTAAAACAAATGGAATTTTACTTTGGCCTGTTTATTGTAATTTTACAAAAGATGAATGGGAAAATACTGAACAATATGATTATGCAAGGCAATCTAAATTAGCATCGGATAATGTGCTTTTAGTAAATTCAATTACAAAAGACGAGCCAATAAGTGTTGGAGGGGCATATTATTTTAAAAACGGAAAAATTGAAAAGAGTTTAGAATTGAATAAAGAAGATATTTTAATCGTTGAGATATAAAAAAATATTCTGAAATTTAGAAAAAGAGCTGACTAGAGGTTTTAATCTCAAAATCCGCTCTTTTTTTGTTGAATATAAAGTAAACTAGCGAAAAATTTTTTAAAATACTTGACTAAATATATTAGTATATAATATAATTTTAAATGATATTGAAAATTATTTCATATCAAATATTATATCGGAGGATTATATGAAGAAAAAAATTTCAGCTATTGTTTTAAGTATTTCAATGTGCTTAATTCCAATCGGTCAGGGGCAAGTT